>JANWZG010000050.1 GCA_025054735.1 Cyanobacteriota bacterium
CTCCTGTAGCTCTGAGCGCTCCTCAAATCAATGGCTAATTGAGCTGATTCGGTAGTTTGCGTAGCGCCTCCTACGGGAGGCGCTTTTTAGTTTAAATGCCTACTGTTCCTGATTGTTCCTAGAAAAGTTGATGGTTCCTTAAAACTAGAAGGCAGTCGTAACCGTTTATTTATCTGCCGTTTCCTATACCCTCTGTGGCAAGTTGGAGCAAGCCTATCGGGATGCAAATCAAGAGGATAATCCAGTGTGGGATGTGGTTGTAGCGGATGGGTTGGCGGATGAAACGTGGTGAGATTTATTACGCCAATTTAGAGTCTGTGCTGGGGGCTGAAACAGGTAAGCGTCTCCGGTATTGATTGTTAGCAATGATGTCAATAACTGGGTATCGACGGTGGTGACAGTGCTGCCGATTACGTCTAACGTTAGCCGGGTGTATCCATTTGAGGTGTTGCTAGAGCCGGAGATAAGTGGGTTGCCCAAACCTTCAAAGGCTCAGGCTCAGTAAATCTGGACGATCGCCAAACAGCAGCTTGAGGATGATGCGTTAGGGTGCTTGTCTGGGGATGTCATGGATTTGGTAGATGCTGCCATCAAGCTCCATTTGGGGCTGGTCTAGGGTCTGCTATGGTGAGGATTGTAGTCATTCTCAAAATTAGTTGACTGACAAATCTTTTTTAGTTGGATTGAACGATGTGAAAACCAACACTACCTCTAAACTCTACAATTCTGCTGGATTACGCTGTCGCTAACCCAGCCTACAAGCGAATCGGAGTTTCAAGAGTTTTGTCAGACAACTAAGTCTTACAACTATCCTGTGACTATCCTGTGATTATTCCCTGACGATCAAGGTACAACTGCTCTCTGATCGGTTGGTTTACTCTGCATGTATGATCGCGGCCAGATGCTTGAACTAGGGATTTGGGTGTAGAGTAGGCTAACAATAGCGTCGAGTTAGAGGCAACTATGGTAGCGATGCAGCGATGGATGGCAGCAGTGGGGGCGATCGTGCTTTCCTTAGCGCTAGTGGCTTGTAGCCCTTACCAGTTTCGTGTGCAGAGTGCAGATGTGCCAGAGATCATCATTCCATCGGCTAGTGGCCCTAGCACCTTTAACCCCGTACTTAACACGTCTTTCTACAGTGTGAATGGGTTCTTGCATCAAGGAATGTTGACAGAAAACGGCCTCACGGCAGAGATTGAACCAGCACTAGCGGAATCTTGGCAAATTTCTGAAGATAAGCGCCGGGTGACGTTTACGCTCCGTGAAGGGCTGAAATGGTCAGATGGCCAGCCGTTAACCGTTGATGATGTGGTGTTTACCTTTCGAGATGTGTACTTAAACCCAAAGATTGAATCGGGTGGTAAGGATATTTTGCGGGTGGGCCTGAAGGGAGAGTTGCCTACGGTGGCGAAGGTAGGCGATCGCCAGATTGAATTCACCATTCCAGAACCCTTTGCTCCTTTTGTTCGATTTGTGGGGGGAGTGCCTATTCTGCCTGCGCATGTATTAAAAGATACGATAAACACTACGGATGAAAAGGGAAACCTAGCATTTTTATCTACATGGAGTCTTCAGGCCAATCCTCGTGAGATTGTGGGTGCGGGTGCCTACGTGATGGAGCGCTACGTCCCAGGGCAGCGGATTATTTTGCGACGCAACCCCTACTACTGGCGCAAAGATCAGCAGGGTAATCCTCAACCTTACATTGAGCGCATCGTTTGGCAAATTATTGAGTCTAGCGATAGCCAGATTGTGCGGTTTCGCTCAAATGAACTAGACACTGTTGGTGTGCCATCCGATGCCTTCCAGTTGGTTAAGCGGGATGAAAAGCGTGGTCGCTACAAGGTCTATAACGGCGGACCAGAACGAACCATGACCTTTGTGTCCTTCAACCTCAATCGGGCTAGTAATGCTAAGGGCAAGCCATTTGTAGATCCGTTGAAATCTGAGTGGTTCAATACCAAAGAGTTTCGGCAGGCAGTTGCTTATAGCATTGATCGAGAGCGGATTAAGCAAACTGTATTCCGGGGATTAGCAGAGTTGCAAAATTCCCCTATTTATTTCAAAAGTCCCTACTTTTTGTCCGCAGAGCAGGGAATCAAAGTGTATAACTATGACCCAGAAAAAGCGAAGGCACTCCTGAAAAAGGCGGGGTTTCGCTACAACAGCAACGGAGAGTTGGAGGATGCTAAAGGCAATCGTGTGGAGTTCACTATTTTAGTGAAGGCAGAAGAAAAGTCACGGGTGGATATGATGAATCGCATCCGGGCAGATTTGAGCGCGATCGGCATCAAAGCTAACCCTCAAGTCATCAGCTTTAACTCGATTTTGGAAAAACTTAAGACCCGCGATTGGGAATGTTACGTGGGTAAGTTTGCGGGTGGCAGTGTAGACCCCCACAGTGGTTTTAACATTTGGTATAGCCAAGGTGAAGCGCATCAGTTTAACCAAGGGCAACGCTCTGGTGAACCGCCTATTCAAAATTGGCAAGTGAGCGATTGGGAAAAGGACATCGATCGCCTAATGATTGCCGCATCTCAAGAATTGGATGAAGCCAAGCGTCGTGCTCTCTATGTGGAATTTCAGCAACTAGTGCAAGAACAAGTTCCTTTTATCTACTTGGTGAATGAGTTGAACTTTGAGGCCGTGCGCGATCGCATTCAAAATCTTAAATTCTCGGCCTTAGGGGGTTCCCTGTGGAACCTGTACGAGCTGAAGGTGAAATAAGCTAGTCATCAGCTATGTCGGCTAGTGGAACTTGATTGCACTATTCATAGTCCAACATCCACTAGTTACTGGATCAATAGCTATGAAGAGTCTACAACTATCCCTAGTATCCCTAAAATCGTCTGCTTGTTACTTGTCGTTTATCCAGCGATCGCTGTCTGCTGTGACTGTCAGCATCATTGCACTGTTAGGCATGGGGTTGCCTTTAATGATGCCATCGCTGCCAGTTCTTGCCGATGATGACGATCGCCGCTCAGCCCATCCTAAAGCCTGTGAACGAGATTATGTCTTGCCCAATGGCTCCCTAGACCCACACCGGGGTCATTTCAGCCTGGCGATTAACCAGCGTCAAGTAACTCTACCCGAAGTAATTGCGCGGGTATCAATTATGGCAAAGCGCCCAGACGGTTATCTCAACGAACGGTTTATAGGCGACTTTCGCTACAAAATGAATCAGCGAGCCAAGTTTATTCGGGGGGTTAACCCAGGCGATCGTGTCATCGTGCGTTTGTTTACAACCCAACAGCAACTCATTGGCTATAGCGCCTTTGAACTGCTACCCGATAATGCGGCTGTGCACTTGGTGCTATCTAGCAATCCCTTACAAACAAGGGTAGTTCGCACGGTGTATGGCTTTGATGCCAACGAAGATGGGGTTATTGATACCAATCGCACTAGTTACAGCTACTTTACCCAAGTCACTGGTGCTAACTGGCAAACCAGTCAGGTTACCTTTTTGAAACAAGTACAGGCTGTCAATGTCTCGATGTTTCAAATTGCGGGTTTACCCAATGTCAGCCCTATCAGCGCTTGCAGTTGCTCGTTTAGCCGAGGGCGGTTTGCCTTGCTCGATCGCACCCTATTGGTGTTTAGCCCCGGTCTAGCTCCAGCCCTAGTTTCACTCCCAGGTCAGACAGTGCAAGTTATTACTGTCAGCGATCGTACCCTCTCCATCTATGAAGTCAGTCGCCAAGTAGTAACCTATCAACAAGTTGGGTTCACGACTGGCACAATGACTGAGTTGATTGGCGTAGTCAGTGGAGATGATGACGATGATGGTCGTCGCCGTCGCCGTCGTAACTGCAATCAAGGCATTGGCAATGGCCCTGAAGGATGCGACCCTGGTAACTCTCGACCTCGCGGTGGCAGCAACGACGAAGGGGGCCGCCGTCCTGGTCGCAATCGTTAGTCCTGTCCCCATTAAGCACGAAAGTATGGTAAGAGATCGATGTACCGTTGTCTGGTGCATTGATTTTTAAGCCACTAGTTGGGAGGTCAGGAAATTTATGCAAGTTAATGAATTGGGTTTTATTGCTACTCTATTGTTCGTACTTGTTCCAGCAGCGTTTCTCATTATTCTCTATATCCAAACAGCTAGCCAAAACGCTAACAAAGGCTCCTAGGGGAGTAGGGTAACGTTGACCTTAGGGCTACGGGAACTGTGTCTTCAAGACTGTGGCCACAGTTCCCATTGTTACGGCAGCACGGTCACGATAGTACCAACTTCGACTTGATCGTAGAGCTCCACAACGTCCTGGTTCAGCATCCGAATACACCCATGGGATACAGCCTGCCCAATTAGGTTTTCCTCATTGGTTCCGTGAAAACCCAACTGGGTGCGACCATCTGTCCAAATGCCAATCCAGCGCGCCCCTAGAGGATTATCTGGCCCTGGCGGAATTATCTGCCCAGAGCGAAAGCTCTTAAACACGGGGTTGACTTCTTTAGAAAAGACGCGGTAAGTGCCAATAGGGGTTTCCCACCCTGGTTTGCCTACGGCAATCGGGTAACTAGCTTGCAAAATACCTCCGCGATATACGTAGACTCGGCGGTACGATCGCCGCACTACTAAATGAGTTGTATTGCCCAGCATAGCCCCAATGTGTAGAGTGGGCATAGGGTTACCTGTCTGAATGTTGGCCGCAGTCGTAGACAATTTCTGTTGAGCGCCAACATGCCCAGCAGTACTAAACACCACTACACTAGCAATTGCCAACGATCGCAGTCCCCATGCTGTAGTCATGGTTGCTAACTTTCCTCCACTAGGCCAGATCTGCAGGTCATATGGGATTTGATCCAGAATTTTAACCAGATTTTGCCGGTTGTCACTGGAGATTTTGCCGTTGGGTGCTGGTGGATGACTAGCACACTGCATTCCCCACTGAATCATGGAGGCTGGTACACTCTAACGTATACTTCAATGCATGACAGAGGTGCTGCGATGACAATGCTGCGTGGTGAGCCGATGCCTTGGCAGACCAATACGAGTGAATCTTACGTGCCCATTTTTCATGAGGGGGCGGTTGTAGGGTTTTGTAAGCCAAACTATGCCTCCCGAATTGTAGATAGCCTCAATGAAGACGAGGTGCTCCACAAAGCCATGCGGGCAGCCTGTGCTGACTTGCTGCGCCACCAAGGGGGTGACCCCAGTCAACTGAATGGACTAATCAAGAGTTATATCAGCCAAGCTCAACGTCCGCGATCGGGTACGCCTGCTATTGCTATGTTATTGCGCGATCGCCAAGACGAGTTGGGGGTTAAAGATGCAGAATTTGTGCAGTTTTGTAACATTAATCGCCTATCCCCAGAATGGTTGAAGGACATTTACGCCGGAGAGCCAATTCCTGATCGCTTATTGGGGCCATTGGCAAAAATTCTCGCGATTACGGTTGAAGAGCTAGTTGACATTCGGGATGGTAAATCTACCCACTGACCATCAGCTCTCAGATGATCCAGCAGCCTCTAAACTACCTCGCTATGCAGCTAACGTAGTCCGTCAGCAAGGTAGACAGTGGATTGTACGGAACAATGGCGATCGCTTGCCTAGTGTCACCACTATCTTGAATGCTACGCGCTCGGTTGACCAGCTAGAGGCATTAGTCGCATGGCGACAGCGGGTAGGAGCCGCAGCAGCCGCCCAAATTGCCAGCACAGCTAGTCGGCGAGGTATTGGTACCCATCGTCAGATTCAGCACTTTCTAGAAGGCCAGCCAGTAGATTGTCCGCCGACGGTAAAGCCCTACTGGGATAGTTTTTTGCCCCTACTCCAGACCTTGCAACCAGTGCGCCTAGTCGAGGGCTATGTCTTTCACGATGACTTACATTACGCAGGTCAGGTCGATTGCATCGCTACCTACCAGGGGATCCCCTGTGTGTGCGAATGGAAAACCGCCGATCGCCCCAAGGGTTCAATCGATCGTCTCTACGACTATCCATTGCAGTTAGCTGCTTACTGTGGGGCTGTCAACGCTACCTATGCTGAGTACAACTTAAATATTACCCATGCCTTGCTGGTAGTCGGCATTCCCCATCAGCCTGCGGAGGTCTTTTGGTTTCCACCTGCACAGTTAGCCCCTTACTGGCAGCAATGGCACCAACGGCTCGATATGTACCATCGCCTACAATCACCGATAACTTTGTAGTTGACCTGCATTGACAGTTAACACTTGGGATGAGTTAAGCCATTGAGCATCAAAGGCTCCTAGGTGAGTGGTAGTAATCAGGGTTTGAAAGCGATCGTGAATCACCTCCAAGAGCTGATTTTGGCGCGTTAAGTCCAACTCTGCCAACACATCATCCAGCAATAACAGCGGTGGCTCCTGCACGACCTCTTCAATTAACGTCAACTCCGCTAGCTTGAGGGCTAGGACTAGAGTGCGCTGTTGGCCTTGAGAGCCATACTGACGAGCTGGAGTCCCATTGATCAGAAACTCCACATCATCTCGATGGGGGCCAACTAGGGTGCTACCCTGACGCTGCTCGGCGATCGCCTGCTGCTGAATTTTTTCCAAAAACGCCTGCTGAACTTGGGTTGGATCGTCCACCTTTCTACCATCTATTGCTGATATATCCACGTTGGGGGCGTAATGAAGACTGAGGACTTCTGCACTGTTACTAATGGCGCTGTGCCACTGCTGTGCTAAGGGAGCTAACCGATATAAAGCACGGGCGCGCCGACGGATAACACGGGCACCAATCACAGCTAGTTGGGCATCCCAGGGTGCCAGTTGAGTCGCGATCGAGTCTGTAGGCTGATGATCTAGCTCCCCATGAGTATGCCACCTTTGCCCCTTTATCCCCCTCAGTAATGCATTGCGTTGACGTAAGACTTGGTGATATTGCTGCAAAATGTGGGCATACACAGGTTCTAGTTGAATCAGCAATGTATCCAGCCAAGTACGGCGCCGATCTGGCCCACCACGCACTAGCTCTAAATCTAAGCTAGAAAATTGCACCGCACTGAGACTACCTAGAAAGTCAACTTGGCGGCGTAGGGTTTCTCCATTGCGGGTTAGGGTGCGTCGGCCACTCACTCGTACACTAATAGCCAGTTCAACTAGACCTGTGTCTCGTTCTAACAGCGTTGTGATTTGTCCGGTAGAGGCACCTGTTTGCACTAAATCTCGATCGCGCCCTGTGCGATGCGACCGTAACGTCGCCAATAGCTCTACGGCTTCTAACAAGTTCGACTTACCTTGGGCGTTGTCTCCCACCAAGATGGTTTTAGGGGCCAAAAAATCCACCTGTTGGTCAGCGTAGTTGCGGAACTGTCTCAGAGACAAGGTTTTTAGATACATCTACAGCCAATTCGTATCTAGGGCCAATGATGGTTGGCAATATGCTCATGTACTCAGCACCATAGTCGCAGCAACCAATGTTATCAGGCCATCTGCAACATCGATTGCTAGGGCGATTGGAGAAAAGCTCCCCGAACATCGTTTTACGGAGTCTTCCGCCAAGTGGCGGATTTTTGCTCAGTCCAACTGCTGGAACTATCCGGATTTAGGCCATAATAGTTGTATACCAGATGGATAGCCCCCATAGTTGATAGTATGTCAGTGATCAGTGTCAACGGTGGCATGTGCTGTCTTTCATATTACTGGGGATCTACCACGAAACTGATTATTCCTATCGTTTGCTGCTAGTTCATAGAAGCTGACCTGTGAACTGCTGCTGTGACTTACCGTCTACGGTCACTGGTGGCCTATAGATGTAACCATCTGGCCATTGATGGATTGATTACAGACGAGACAAATCTATCAGGATTGCAACTGGGTTCTTGAGTTGCAAGGGTGCGATCGCCAAGAATTCATCTCTCTACTTAGCAGGTGGTCACAGCGCAGCCTATCGTATCAGTAGTTTGGGGTTTGACATGATTGGAAAACAGGAATGCCTAGCGATCCTCCAAGCGGGACAAGAGCACTGGAACCAATGGCGACGGGAAACTATAACCACCACAATTGACCTGTCTGGCGTAGATTTAAGTGGCATGGACTTGAGCCATTTTAACCTTGTGCGGGTTAACTTATGTGGTGCAACACTGCGAGAAACCTCTTTGAATCATGCAGACTTACGTCGGGCAGAGTTGTCAGATGCTAACCTGTGCCACGCGCAGCTCCGGCAGGCAAACCTGAGTGCTGCCCACTTGATGAATGCCTCCTTGGTTGGTGCAGACCTCAGCGCAGCTAATCTTACGGGTGCTATTCTGAGTCGAGCAAACCTAAGTGGAGCTAACCTGATTGGGGCTAATCTTACCCGCGTCAAACTCATTGAGGCCAATTTACTGGGAGCCATCCTCACCCATGCTCAGTTACAACGTGCCTATTTTGTGCGGATTAAGTTGGCTGGGGCTAATTTTAGTCGTGCTAATTTGAACAAAATCAATCGTCTAGCTGATTTGTCGATCGCTAACCTACAGGATACTATCTTGGAAGGAGCTAATTTGCAGGGTGCTGTCATGCCAGATGGTATCGTTCACTACTAGTTTGCTCGGAGACTATACCTTACAAATAAGGCAAGTCCATCGTCGATCGCTAGATAGCGTCACGTATCGCTATAGTCTTGTTATGACCCAGTGATAACGTACCAGTGGCTCATTTCTAGTAGAACTATAGGAAGACGGTGTATGACTCTGGGCTAACAACGGCTGACAACGGCTAACAACTATGTGCATAGGCAAGTTAACCTGCCCGTAACATCACTATCGGTTGTTGATAGGGTGACATTTACGGCTGCCTGCTCATGGTTGAGCCTAGCTCGGACATATCCTGTTACAGCTTAACTATGGCAGTTTTTAACACCATGATATTGTTGCCGCTGGGTGACGAAGATTTGCTGACTGGCCTTAGCTTGCTGGTAGGCCTATCGCTAGTAGGCCAGATATGGCAGTGGATTATGTGGCGACGGCTGTTATCTAGTTATAAGATTGCCCCCTCAGCTATGGGCAATAATTCCACCCTCGGCAAGATTGATGCTGGCTCAGACAACATACTTATTCAAACGGAGCAACTGAATCAAATCCAACAGCTAAACCAACAGCTTGAGCGGCTGGTTCAAGAACGGACTGAACAGCTACGACTTGCCTATGATTTTGAAGCCAGTCTGAAGCGTATTACTGATCGTGTCCGCGATAGTTTGGATGAAGATCACATCCTACAGACTGCCGTGAAGGAGCTAACGATTGCCGTGGGTGCCTTAGGATGTAACTCTGCCGTCTACGATTTAGATGAACAGCTATCTACCATTCGGTATGAATACACAACAACCTGTGTACTGAATGGACGGGTGCTAAAGATGGCCAATTTTCTAGAGGGCTACAGGCAATTGCTGGCAGGACAGTTTTTTCAGTTTTGTTCACTACAGCCGAATCCAGAGCGGGGACGAACCTCAATGCTGGCTTGCCCCATTCAAGATGACCAAGGAGTGCTGGGAGATTTGTGGCTAGTGCACCAGCCCGATTATGCCTTTAGTGAGCAAGATATTCGTCTGATGCAACAGGTTGCAAACCAATGTGCGATCGCCATTCGCCAAGCTCGGTTATATCAAACTGCCCAAGGACAAGTACGGGAGCTGGAGCGACTCAACGCCCTTAAGGACGATTTCTTGAGCACTGTTTCCCATGAGCTACGCACCCCAATTTCTAATGTCAAGATGGCTATTCAAATGTTAGAGATGGCCATCAATGATCAAGTTTGTTTCACAGCTCAACAGCCAGAGGGCGCACCTGATGGTCAATCCCTGATCCCTAGCCCGTCTGTAGGGTCATGGAACCTAAAACCAGTCACCAGTAAGGTACATCGCTATCTGCAAATTCTGAAAGACGAGTGTAATCGAGAAATTGAACTGATTAACGACCTATTAGACTTGTCTCGATTGGATGCCAATGCAGAACCGTTGATGCTAGCAACTTTAAACCTACTTGACTGGCTGCCTCAACTGATTAAGCCGTTTGCAGAGCGCATCCGCAACCAACAACAACAACTTATTGTCGAACTTCCCGACCAACTACCACCCCTGACGACTGAAGTTGCTAGCCTTGAGCGCATCTTGACAGAACTCCTGAATAATGCTTGTAAATACACACCACCAGGGGAGACTATTAAGCTGACCTGTTGTGTCATTGACCAGAGCCTGACAGAACTAAACTCAAACTGCCATGGCCAGTTAATAACACGACCCAATTCCCTAGGGCCATTACGTTCATCACCTCCTCCGGCACTGCCTTCTCTAGGCTTGCAAATTGAGGTGAGTAATTCGGGAGTAAACATCGACAAGAGTGAGTTGACTCGAATTTTTGATAAGTTTTATCGCATTCCCAAAAACGACCCTTGGAAATATGGGGGCACTGGCCTAGGGCTAGCGTTGGTGAAAAAGCTGATTGAGCGCCTACAGGGCAACATTGAGGTGGATAGTTCATCCTCTTGGGTGACGTTTCGGGTGACGATGCGATCGCTGCGAGCGTAAGCTCGTGACTACAGAATTTGTGCTAGGAATTGCTTGGTGCGCTCTTGTTGGGGATTTTGAAAAAACTCTTGAGGCGTAGCTTCCTCAATTAACACACCACCATCCATCAAGAAAATGCGATCAGCAACTTCGCGAGCAAATCCTACTTCATGGGTAACGACCACCATAGTCATGCCAGAGCTAGCCAAGGAGCGCATTACATCCAATACTTCCCTCACCATTTCTGGATCCAGCGCTGACGTTGGTTCATCAAATAACATGATTTTGGGTTGCATGGCCAAAGCCCGGGCGATCGCCACCCGTTGCTGTTGCCCCCCTGACAACTGCCCTGGATATTTGTGGGCCTGCTCCAAAATTCCCACTCGCTCCAGCAAGCCCATGGCCATCGCTTCCACCTGCTCCTTGGCTTGCCGACGTACCCAAATAGGCGCAAGGGTAATATTTTCTAGCACTGTTAAATGGGGAAATAGATTAAATTGCTGAAATACCATACCTACCTCCCGACGCACCGCTTCAATGTTGCGCAGCTCTTGGGTAAGGTGAATGCCATCAATAATAATTCGTCCCTGTTGGTAGTCCTCTAAAGCATTAAAGGTGCGAATTAGGGTAGACTTCCCAGAACCAGACGGCCCCATGATTACCACAACTTCCCCTTGGTTCACAGCCAGAGATACACCCTTCAACACATGAAACTCGCCTTGGGCATACCATTTGTGGATATTTTCAGCAATCAAGATTGGATCAGCCATGGATTTCCAAGAGCACCAAGTGTGATGGTCATGCCCGAATTATGGGCTAGCCTGCGAGCCAAATTATGAACCAAAATCGGGAGGTGTGCTGTAGTAAGGCATGGGTGCACGCTGATAATAGCGACGATACAGCAACTCCAACTGGCCACCATATTCCTGAATCAAAGCAATTTGACGGATATACAGCCCCCGAAACGTATTCGCAAATAGCAACGTAAAAATTGCTACCACTAACCCACTGGCGGTAGAAATTAACGCCTCACCAATACCAGAGGTAACACCACTAGCTTGACCAGTGCCAATGTCACCGAGCCGCAATGAGGCAAAGGAGCTAATTAGTCCCAACACAGTGCCTAGCAGTCCCAATAGTGGTGCAATGCTGATAATGGTCTCAAATAGGGTATTGAATCGCTTCAACAGGGGAATCTCTGCCTGCGCTGCGCTCTCTAGGGCAAGGCGAAAGTCTTCAGGCGTAGCTTGGTCGAGTTCCAAAGCTGCCAGGAAAATGCGAGCGATCGGCAAATCAGCGTTTTGCTCTAGCTTTTTGAAGACCGCCGATGGACTGCGGCGATAGAGAGCTAGCACCTCACGGACAACTCGATCTTGACGATTTGCTACCCGGATCCAAAACAATGTCCGCTCTAGAATTAGTGCAACCGACAAAATAGAGAACCCCAGGAGGGGAACCATGACGATGCCACCAGCAACAAACAAGTTCTGAAGAGGCATAGGCATTAGCTATAGTGCAGTGCGATCGGTCAAAATTTCATAGCCAGTTTCAGTCACCAAGACCGTATGCTCAAACTGGGCAGACAGACAATTGTCCTTAGTAACCACAGTCCATTTGTCCGACAGGATTTCGGTTTCCTTAGTGCTCATGTTAACAATTGGTTCAATCGCCAACGTCATGCCTGCCCGCAACTTCACATTGGGCATTTCGTGAGTCCGAAAGTTAAAGACCGATGGCTCCTCATGCAGGTTGCGACCTACTCCATGACCTGTATAGTCTTCAACAACCACGTATCCGTGGGCTTCAACATGATCTTGCACGGCTCCAGCAATATCCAGCAAGCAATTACCAGCTTTCACCTGTTCAATGCCTTTGTAGAGAGCTTCTTCAGCTACCTGCATTAATCGCCTTGCCTCTGGGCTAACGGTGCCCACTGCGATCGTAATGCAAGAATCTCCATGGAAGCCTTGAAAATAAGCACCAGTATCTACCTTCACCAAGTCTCCCTCACGAATCACCTTCTTGC
Source organism: Cyanobacteriota bacterium (assembly GCA_025054735.1). NCBI lineage: Bacteria > Bacillati > Cyanobacteriota > Cyanobacteriota bacterium. The sequence goes on from JANWZG010000050.1 coordinate 12,476, forward strand.
GACTTGGAATACCATGCACAACCTCATGGTTAACACTGGCACAGATTGATGCCGGGAAGCCACAATAGCCTTTGAAACTAGGGGTAGCCCCCATTTCTCGAATGCGCTTCTCTGCATAGGCATCTAAGTCTGCCGTTGTCATACCTGGTTGAGTAATACTAGCAATTTCCTTCAAAACAGTCGCTACAATGCGCGATGCCTGCCGCATGATTTCAATCTCACGGCGAGACTTAATTTCCACGCCCTTGCGAGACTTTTTGATGACAGGAGCCTGGGGAGATGGAGAAAGCAGACCAAAGATATTCATGAAATCTACAACGTTTGGATTAGAAGACTATCGAACTAAGAGTGAATAACCACGCTTAAACTGTTGATGAAACCTTAAGAGTCACCATTACTTATACTACTGTGTCTTTTGACTAAGAGTCTTGGTACACACTGTCGATTATCATACCTGGGTGCTGGTTTTAGTGAATGTTCTAGCTATACTTCACGTCGATGCTTCTCAGCTAGTCAGGTCAATTGAGAGCATGTCACCTTTGCAGGCCCTCATCCCCCAGTCTGTCTCTGCCCCCCTTGGCCCTCCACAAACAGGGGGTTAGGGAGCAGGGGAGCCAAGCCATCTCACAAGTTGGGAGAGCGATTTAGGGTGAGGACACAAGTAACATGCACCCAGTTAATTTCCTCCTGAGGTGGTTTTATTAGCAACCAACTGATTGATGACAACAATGGTTGCCGATGAAGCGTAGAACCAGGATTTACACTGAATCTGAATTAAATTGGCTTAAACTGACGTTTGAGTAAGTGGTGACGGCGCTTGAACAATACTCAGCGGTTAAAACTGCAACTACATAACCCAATAGGTTTATGTAGACTCAGGTAACAATCATGTCCTAGACAATATCTAGACAATATCTAGACAATGTGGTGAGGTATACAATGGTTCATCATCAGCATGTTATTCGAGTGCAGACTACTGGTAAATCTCTAT
>JANWZG010000051.1 GCA_025054735.1 Cyanobacteriota bacterium
CCTGTACGTTAATGCCTCGATCGTTCAGGTTAATAAACGGAACAGCATAGTCTAAGCGAATGTTGAGGCGGGGAAGTGGTTCCCATAGAAAGCCAATACCAGCGGCTGCTAGAAATGTTTGAGAGGGCAACAGATTAGGATTACCGTCCACATTCCAAACTGCACCAATGTCTAAAAACGGAGCTAGCCGCACTAAGGGTGCACCAGACTCATCGCGCTGAACCGTGATGCGGTTTTCAATGGAAAATCGAAAGCCATTATCCCCCGATCGAACATTCTGGCGAAAGCCGCGCACAGACTGTCCACCACCAATGACAAATTGCTGAGATGGCAACAGAGTATTTGCCGCCAGTTGCAAGTCAGCCTGAATGATCAAGAGTTGATCAGGACTCAGCAATTGCACCCGCTGAGCTTGTAGCAACCAGCTAAAAAAACTACCATCAGGCACTGGCTCAGGATTGCTAGTAGCCCCAAAGATACCTAAGCCAAAGTTAAACTGCGATCGCAATGCCCAAGCCCCTTGAATATCACGACTGACATAGTCTTGTCCAAACTTCAACACACTGGTCGTGCTTACACCATCGGCATCAGGGCCAATCCCAAATTGCTGGGGAATGTTATTGAACAAAAAGGTTTGCCCCCGTTGGTAAGTGAAACCAAAGGAGAGGGCAAATTCTTCCCGGGGCGATCGGACAAGGGGTTGGCGAAACGTAATGTCATACAGGTCAGTAGTGCCTCGAATCCCAAAGGCAGCAAACGTTGGATCCGTAATTCGATAGGAACTAGGAGCAAAGCGCAGTTGAATAGTCCCATTCATGGGATTAAGGGGATAGCGATAGCTGAGATCCCACAAGCTAGACCCACTAGTAGTGCTAAAGCTGTAGGATGCTAAAAACTGGTCACCTGCGCCAGTGACATTCCGCAACCCAAAACCAAGCCCCAGCTTCTCAGACCCCACGCTAGGCGGGGAATAGTTATCAGCACTAAAATTAGCTAAGAAAGGGTTAGCTTCAGTGACGCGAACGACCAGGATGCTTTTGCCAACTCCTTCACCCGCCCTAAGGCTTGCTTCCACATTTTCAAATAGCGGATCCGATCGCAATAATCGCAGTTGATCCTCCAACCGATCTTGGCGGAGCGGTGTGATTCCCCCCAAAGCGACACGGCTGCGGATGTATTCTGTACTAACCCGTTGATTGCCTTGCACCTCAATGCGCTCTAGACCCCCCTCAATCACTTGAATCGTCACAACACCATTAGCTGCGGTCTGTTCAGGAATAATGGCACGGGAGGTAAGATAGCCGCGATCGAGATAGAGCTGGGTAATACCATCAGCCACTGCCTGGAGCTTTTGGAAATCAACTGTGGTGCCCTCAAGAGGCCGTGTAATTTCAGCAATCTCAGCATCAGATATTGCCGTGTTACCAGTCACAACAATTTTCTGAAGCACAAATGTTTGTGCAACCTCAAGCTGAACTAAAGACTTCGCGCTGGATTGTTGTGTTCTGTAATTAATCTCCTCAGTAGATGAGCTAAGGGTCGGGGAGTTTGATGCCGCCAAAAACCTAGGGTGTGTGAGGGTAGTTGTTGAGGGCGTAAACTCAACCACTGTTGAGCGACTAGGGTGTGAGTAGCTAGGGTGAAGTTGTTCAGGGGTCACTACAGCTTCAGACAACGAGGGTACATCTGACAACGTGATCAAGACTGGTGACAGAGCAGCAGCAGAATGATGAGGCGTATACAAGTGTATTTGAGCCTTTCGCTGAGTATCTAACTGCACAGGGTAACGATCTGCTGAGAAAGCTTCATCGTTAAGAGAAGAACAGGTTATGCAACCAGCATAAATTGGTGGTGACCATGAAACAAAGATGACACTGGAAACGATAACCTCACACCAACGTCCAGCTTTCATACAATACCCAACTGCTATTTTGTGATTTATTTAACTCTGTAGCTGCTGCTGACACGTAAACTGCACGCACAGTTACGACCCAACTAGACCATGAACTAACCCTGAAACAAAATAACACCACGAGAAGTATATTCGGTAGTTAGGCTAGCATACACTACACGATTAATTACTACTGGCAATTCTGCTGGCAACATTCAGTAGTGACTACTGGCAATGTTCAGGGCAAATGAAGCTGTATTCTTAACCTGCTCATAGTTTCCCCTTAAAGTTTTAACCCAGTCTTCTTAATATTGCTGCGCTATTCTAGCCATGCTTGCCTGACCCCAGGCTGCTATGCTCACTAGCTGTAGGTTTTTTTATGACGACCAGAGTCCAAATTCTATATGCTTCAGACTTCGAGGCAGGCGTTCCTGCAGCCGGAACGTCTCCCCAGACCTCGGATGCTGTTCGCTTCTCGGCAGTGTGGAACCGCCTCAGAACCAACACCAACCCTGCCACCTTCGGTATCGACCAGGCAACCCTCAACAACACGATATTGCTGCTAGGTGGCGACAATTACATTCCTAGCCCCTTCTTCAATGCTTCCAGTGACCTATCACTTAATGGTGTGGGTGGCTTGGGTACTAGCACAGCACCAACCCTAGGGCGGGGTGATGTGTCTATCATGAATGCCCTAGGTGTACAGGCATCAGTATTGGGCAACCACGAATTTGATTTGGGGATGCGCCAAGTTCGAGACATTATCCGTCCGGGTGGGGGCAGCAACGGTACCCAGTTCCCTTACTTGAGCGTCAACCTAGACTTCGTACCAGAGATTGCTACGGGCAACAGTATTGCTAACTCTGACCTAGGTGGTGGTAACCCGGGAGCGACTGGGCAAACTACAGCCGAATATCAAAACATCACAACCAAGCTAGCGAAAAGCACAATTATTCATCTCAACGGTCCTAATGGTGTGCGTGATACGCCAGCCCAAGCTGGTGCGAATGCTCCCTTACCGGCACTAGTGGGTGATGACGATCGCGTCGGTGTGATTGGTGTGACTACACCCACCCTACGCAGCATCTCTTCCCCCGGTGCAACTGGGGTGAATCCAAGCAACCCCACTGATTTTGCCGCTCTTGCGACGATCATCCAAGCCCAGGTGGATGCCCTCACCGCCGCAGGTATCAACAAGATTATCCTGCTGGGGCACATGCAGCAGTTCCAGCTAGAAGCAGACGAGTTGGCTCCACGCCTGCGGAACGTAGATGTGATTTTCGCTGCTGGTTCCCACACCCAGTTCTTCGACAGTACAGATGTTCGTCGCCCTAGCGATGTGGGTCTTAATAACCCTAGCTTTCCTCTAATACGGACGGATCGAGACGGGCAACCTGTATACATTGTCAGTTCGGCATCCAACTACCAGTATGTGAACCGATTTGTAGTTGAGTTTGATGCGGCGGGCAGGATCATTCCCTCTAGCTTAAGTCCTAACATCAATGGTGCCTATGCCACTAACCAAGCAGGGGTTGATCGTGTCTACGGCACAACCAACTTTAACGCTGCTGGCGACCTGTCTGCGCAGATTGGCGCTGCTCTAAATACCGAACACCAAAAGATTGTGGCCATCACTTCCGGTATTCGGACGGTCATCCAAAGCAAAGATGGTACCTTCTTTGGTAACACTAGCGAATTTCTCAACGGCACTCGGTTCGATGTGCGGAACGAAGAAACTAACTTTGGTAATTTAACGGCTGATGCCAATGCCTGGTATGGTCGCCTGGTAGACAATAGGGTACTAGTATCGCTCAAGAACGGTGGTGGTATCCGTGACAACATTGGCGTAGTAGATAGCGCTGGGTCAGCCGGGGCAACGGATCCCTCTGGTATTAGACGGTTGCCTCCCCAACCCAATGAGCTAGTCCCCAATAAGCCCGTCGGGAATATTTCTACCCTAGATATTGAGAACTCTCTGCGTTTCAATAATGGTTTGACGCTGTTGACCCTCACCGCTAAGCAGATCAAAGACCTGTTTGAGGCGAGTGTTAGTAATGTAGACCCAGGTGAAACCAATGGTAACTTCCCCCAAGTAGGTGGTGTTTCCTTTAGCTGGGATCGCAATGGCACGGCGATCGTCTTCGACAACAATGGTAATGTCACTACTGAAGGCACTAAGATTAAAAACCTGGTGCTAATTAACGATGATGGCTCTACTAGGGACACGATCGTCCAGAACGGTAACGTTGTCGGCGATCCCAACCGCTTGATTCGGATCATCACCCTCAACTTCCTGGCTGGGGATCCCACGGCTGCTGTCCCTACCTTAACCGATAGCGTTTACCCCCTAGCGCGTTGGACAAAGGCAAACCCAACCCGTGTCAATCGAGTGGATTTATTGGGTGAACCTGACACCAATGGTAATGGCATTCTGGATCCTGGTGAAGACTTGAATTTGAACGGCGTGCGTGATCCTGCCTTGAACATTCCAGTAAATCGGGCAACGTTTGCTGTTGCAGGCACTGAACAGGATGCCTTTGCTGAGTACATGCGGGAGTTCTTTACTCGTACCCCCTTTGATGTTCCTGATACGCCAGCATCCCGAGACACACGCATTCAAAATCTCGCTCAGCGTACTGATACAGTGGGCCGTGGAGCAGCATTCCTCAATGGCAAGGAACTGACCCTGAACGGTGCTCCTCGCCTGCGGGTGACTCTGACAGGGCAATCTGGCACTACGGTGAATGAAGTGGGTGTGTTTGTATTACAGCAGGGCGAAACCCTGTCCAGTGTGACAGCGGCAAATGCCCTCCGCCGTGGTCAGGTAATTTTCTCAGCGATCGCTAACAGTCCTACTGGCTTTAACCAGGCTAATTTAGAGCGGATTGTCACCGGGCTAGGTCTGGGCGCGCGGTTGGGCTTTTTCATTGTGCAGAATGGCACCGTGGATGGTGTGCTGGCTGGTCAAATTCCCATCAGCCGCGTTACGATCGGTGAAAATGCCTTTACCATTTCCCAAAGTGGCACCAGCTTCTCTGTGAACTTGGGTACTGTGCAACTTAATATCACACCAACAAGCGGCCCCGCGGCAATCGCTACCTCGTTGCAAGGTGATCAACAGGGCGAAGTGCTGGATCTCCGCAGCTTGACTGGCAATGTCACAGCTACCTTCACTGTCAATCGAGAAGCTGCTTTCAACAACTTGGTGGGCTTCTACCGGGTCGCCAACGAAACGGGTGCCATTAATGACAACGGTACGTTGATCAATCCAGGTAGTGCAGGTTATGCCGCAGCAGCAATGCGGGCACGAGTAACTGGAGTTGACCTGTCGGTACCTAACCAAGGCACTTCAACCTTTACAGCCACGATCGCCGCTGGCTCCATCCTGGCTCCATTCATTATCACCAATGGTGGTACTGTCGCACAGGCACAAACCAACACCTTGCCAGCAGGCACAGCCATCTACTTCCCCTACTTGGCAGCTAATCCTGGTAGGGTAGATCATGTGCGCCTTTTGGGTAACAACACCTTCGGATTTGAGGATCTTCCCGGCGGTGGTGACGTAGACTACAACGATGTCATTGTACGTGTTACGATTACCTAAATTGATCGTAATCCTGTGACCTGTGGAATAGCGGATGATAACCCTAGTTCCACAGGTTGCAGCCAGTTGCCTGTAGCAGACGTTTACAGTCAAGTACCTCTATGGATAACTACTCAGGGGATTCGGTAACGATAATCCCCTTTTTGCTGCTTATTTGTTCTTATTTGTTATTTGATGCTTTTTGCCCAATTCTTCTGCCTGCCGCCCGGAAGCCCTCTAGAATTTCCCAACCGTAGTAGGTTAAGTAGAGACAACAGGCGACGACCAGAGCCTACAAGCAGTTAGCCCTAAATTTGGACTAACCTGATACTCAGGTGAGGGCACCCAAATATTAATGGTTCGAGTTTCTAGGATTTGATACAAGAAGCTCACATCAGGTGCGTAGTTAACACCAACCCGAAGATTAGAGAAATCATCTTCACAGCTCTCAAACCCAAAACGCACAACAATTTGTGCTACTAAACATTCAGGTGTATCAGCATACTCACCAGAGCTGTCTCGTTCTTGCCAAAATTTCTCTAGGAATCGCACCAGCGTGGGCATAACTTTCTCTGGCAAGCCATTTCTGCTGGCATAGATGATAGCGGGATTGCCCTCAACAATGATGTGGCAGGACGTGTTCATGACAGCGACTGAGTAGATAGCAGTTCAGAGAAATACTCACTTATACCCATGTAGGCTTGTGATAACTGAAGTTCTTCAGTTACCTTAATGTATCAAAACCTGTGTCATTAGGAGTGTAAGTGTGAACGCTGCTGAACAGGCGGTTAGTGTTGACCTAGCCAGCAAAATTGCCGCAATCGTGAATCGCTTCAAGTTGGAATTTCCAGACGCAAGAGCCGATCTGAAGCCCTGGATGAATGATCCCGATACCCAAAAGTTGGTTGATCCCGACTCCATCGACCTAGGATTTCACTTTCCAGGGCGGTCTCGCCGATTCCAAAGTCGCAGTATCCTTGTACAAATTCGCTTTCACGAAGATGAGCAGACAGCCGAAAAACGGGCGATCGGCCTAGAGCTAGCAGGCTTTGACCACCAAGGCAAACAATGGCACTTCTCCACTGTTAACCAGTGGGCGTTTGAGGGAAATTGTTACCCCATCCCAGAAACCCAAGAACAACTCCGGGCCTTTTGCCGCGAAATTTTGCAGATGTTCACTAGCTCAACCTAATCCTTCTGTCTTGGCCACGCTGCTCAACTTAGTTGTTGCCCTTCAGATTGACAAGTTCGATACCAGCAGCGTTCCAAAAGTTGCTGGTTGTAGTAGTGCCAAAATTTGCGCGGATGCCAAATGAATGCTTGACTGGGATCAAACAAGGGTTGATTGAGAAACTCCCAGAGCGGAAACTTAAGACGAATGGTATCAGAAGCGGGAGCCATAGGTTGATAATCAATAGAATGACAACAATAGTGCTAGAGAGAGCAGTCATGCACCTCTTTATTTCAACCTTGACAGATCCTCAGGGCTACTGCCTAGTAAAGATTGCGGAACTTAACACTACATTTCGTTAAGCAACGGACTACCTAAGATAGGTTTCATCTAGTCGAGCATGGAATTAATGCCTTAGCTTTATGCTGGCGAGCTGAGCAATAGTGTGATTGCACTGCAGCATTTACGTCATGAACCCCTAATATTTAAAGTAATTATCTTGCTAGCAGAGCGAGGCGAGCACTGTGTCTCATATAAATCGTGTCTCATATAAATCACAGCATGATGTTTTTCCTTCAGTTTCCAGTTCTGAGTGGCGTTAACCTTGCCTTGTGGTGTTAACCTCTCCTCAACGAGAGACTGGTCGTTTCCCTAACTGCTGGTCTTTTGCAGTTAACCTACATTAATCACCCTAGTGATGAATTTTATTGTTAAGCTCACTTGTTATTTCAAACTCCAGTTTGTTTAGTAAGCTACTACAGCCAGAGGGCGGCTGCTTGATAATTAAGGCTTAACTATCAGGGTTCCTATGTCTGACATTCATGATAGGTACTAGATTTGACCTTGCAAATGCTTTATTGGCTTCAGAACACCCAGCGACGTAGCTCAACGCTGCGTAAAGTTATTGATCGTATCCGCAGCTCGCTAGAATCTGAAGTTGTTATCCAGACTGCTGTTAATGAAGTCGCTACACTGCTGGATCTGGACTCGTGTGTGTTTTTCTGTTGTGACTTGATCAACCAACATGTTCGTATTCTCCATGAATGCAGTCGCGTGACTGAGCAGTCCTCCATACGGAAAAACTACACGATCGCTGAACTCGAGGGATTGGCCCCGTCACTGCTGCGCCAAGACTTGGTGGCCAGTGGTGTTGTTCTAGGAGCAGATATGTGGCGTGCAGTTGTGCGGTGGGTCTCTCAGTTGAGAAGGCCACAGGTTCCCACAGTCGCTTACTTGTTTGGGTTTCCTAGCTATTTGCTGATCCCAGTTAGGCAACAACAGCCTAATGCTATAGGGTACTTGGCCTGTTTGGTGAGACGATCGCGACTATGGACAGTTGCTGATATTGAATTTATGCAATCAGTGGCACAGCAACTGGAAATCGCCCTCCATCAAGCTCGCCTGTACGAACAAACGCAGCGCCAAGCACAACGAGAGCACCTCGTTAATCAAATTACCACCCAAACGCGGCAGAGTTTTGATCTAGAAATCATTTTGACTGAGGCAATCTCCCAATTGCTAGAGGCGCTCCAGGCCGATCGCTGTTTGGTGCATCTAGTAGAGCCACTTGACCCATCACCATCTAGCCCAAGTTCACGATCAAGTACGGCATTCCGGCGCAAGCATCTGTATGAAACCTGTCGAGAACCATTCGCACCCTCAATTGCTGATTTCGACACAGATGGCCCTATAACACGATGGGTCATTCAGCATCGACAGCCAGTCGTCATCCCAGATGTAGCTAATGATCCAAGAATAGGGGTAAATAATACGGAGTATCAACGAGCTGAGATTAAGTCTTCGCTGGTGATCCCAGTGCAAGCCAATGATACGCTGTATGGAATCTTGTATCTAAATCAATGCTCTAGTACTCGATACTGGTCAGAGTTTGACCAACAGCTTGCCCACGCCGTAGCTGACCAGCTTGCAATTTCTATCCAACAGGCACATTTGTATGCTAGAACACAACAACAGGCGATCGCTAGTGCCGCTCAGGCCCAGCGCCTAGCAGAAACCCTACGAGAGTTACAAGCAACCCAAGCTCGATTGATTCAGAGTGAAAAAATGTCTAGTTTGGGGCAACTTGTGGCCGGGCTTGCCCATGAAATTAATAATCCCATTAGTTTTATCTACGGGAATGTACCTTACATCAAAGACTATATCCATGATTTGCTTAGGTTGCTAGAAGCATATCGCACGGCTTACCCTCAGCCTGCAGCCACTGTGCAAGCTGTGATGGACGACATTGAATTGGATTTTATTTTGGGAGATTTATCCCACATCATTTCATCCATGGCAGCAGGTGCTGAACGCATTCGCCAGATTGTCAAGGCATTGCGCAATTTTTCTCGACTTGATGAAGTTGGTAGTAAAGTAGTGGACATTCACGATGGGCTAGAAAGTTGTCTCTCTCTCATTAGTCAACAGCTTGAGGGTATCCTAGTGATTCGAGACTATGGCAACCTGCCATCAGTCGAATGCTACCCTGGCTTGCTAAATCAGGTCTTCATGGGACTACTCATGAACGCTCTGGAGGCTTTACAGGCATTGGATACAGACCCAAAACGCTTGACTTTGCGGACAGAAGCTGTCTCAGATTCAGAGGGTGAACAGCATCGAGTCAGAATCACCATTGCTAACAGTGGCCCTTCCATTCCACCGGAGGTTCAGAGCAAAATGTTTGATCCCTTCTTCACCACCAAGGCTGTTGGGCAGGGCAGCGGTTTAGGATTGGCTATTAGTTACCAAATTGTGGTCAACCAACATCATGGTCAGCTAGAGTGTCACTCAGAACCGGGTAAAGATACTGAGTTTATTGTAGAAATTCCAGTAAAAAGCAAGCCTAGCCGACATCTAACCGTTTTAAGATAGAGTCAACCTCGACTCATGTAAGCTGGCGTAGAGTTTTGACATAGTTCCACCAGCGGTTAAGGGGATAAGAAACAATAGGCGACCACAGGCTACTGAGAATTGCAGAGGCTACAACAACTTGTTGCTGATTCGTCCAGATTTCAAGGAGATAACGATCGCCCTGCAAGCTAAACTGAAGCGCCATAATTGTTTCCGACACGACAGCCATACCAAATGTGATCAAAGCAACGGAAATAAAGTCTTCTTGGATGTACCGATGCTTCTGCAAACGAGCCGTCAAAAACCCTACTGTTGCTAAGCTAAAAGCATGGGTTGGCTCAAAGGCAGTCATACCGTCTTGAATCAGCCCCAAAACTAACCCTGCCAGAATGCCCTGCAGAGGAGTACGATTCACACTCCAGGCCACAACCCAAATCAGTAGCCAGTTAGGCCCGATACCCACAAGGTGCATACCAGGTAGGCGTACTAATGACATGACCACGCATAGCAGAACTGAACTGACAATAACTAGCCAGTTTGCCACGAAAACTCCGATGGGGGAAAAATTCCAGCTATTGCCTAAGCTTTTGTGCCTAACCATTTCTATTCATTATTGGCAGACGGCCTATCTGGTTGAATACCTGGTTGCAGTACGACCCACTCCAAGTAAGTAATAGGCACAGAGAGCTGAACCACAGCTTCTGGAGACGGACTTTTGTTTAGGTCGATTGACTCGATCGTTCCAACAACGATCCCGGCTGGGTAGTGGTTGCTGTAGGAGGATGTGACTACTACATCACCGCGACGAATGCTAGGTGCCTTTTCAAAAAACTGAAACACTGCGCGGTTCGAGGTTTGGCCACGTAGGTAACCCATATGTCGGCTACGGCTAACCATTACACCAACTCGGTGGCTAGCATCGCTTAAAAGTAACACTCGACTGGTAGAATTCGTAACTTGCACAACACGACCGACCAAGCCCCCAGGTGCAGTGGCAATATACCCAACCTGAATTCCATCACGACGACCTCTGCCCACTGTAATCTGTTGCCACCAGTGATCAGCCCCATGACCGATCACAGGCGCAACAATACCTTGGGGAACCTTAGTGCTACGGTAATCAAGTAATTCTTGCAGTCGCTGAGTCTGACTCTCTAGCTCCGCAATCTGGCCCTGCAACTCTTTCACTCTAGCATTGGTAAGAACTTGCTCCTGTGTAGGCATTCTCTGGAAGGGGGCTACTAACGTATAGTAAGCATCAAGAATAACAGCCCCCTGAGTTTGCCGAACTACCCAGGCTGTGCCAACAGCGATACCGATCAATCCAGCATACAAGCCGTGACGATTTAGCCAGCGACGTAGGATAGCCATAACGTGATTTGTCTAACTCCACTCACAACACAGCCACAGGGATTCGATCAAATCAGGACACAATCAATTAAATAACCAAGTCGAGATGACATCATTAACTACCAACAACTAACAGCAGTCTCTTGTCAACATAGCTAGGAATGCCGAGAACGGCTGAATACTCGCTGTAATTGCTTTAGGTTTTCCAGTACCTTGCCAGTGCCCAGCACTACGCAACTTAGAGGATCAGCAGCAACGTGGGTGACAATCCCCGTCTCGTGGCTGATCAGCGTATCGAGACCAGTAAGCAAAGCTCCACCACCTGCTAGCATAATTCCCCGGTCAATAATATCCGCAGCCAACTCAGGCGGGGTACGCTCCAGAGTACGTTTGACTGCTTCTACAATCACAGACAAAGGCTCTGCCATACTTTCTCGAATTTCTGGGCCTTTCACGGTAATAGTTCTGGGTAAACCAGACAAAAGATGCAACCCACGTACTTCCATCGTATTTTGATCAACATTCTGGGATGAATAAGCAGACCCAATTTTGATCTTGATTTCTTCAGCAGTGCGCTCACCAATCACCAGATTATGAACTTTCTTCATGTACTGGATAATCGATTCGCTGAGTTCATCCCCCGCTACTCGAACTGACTCACTCAAAACCGTGCCCTGCAAACTCAAGACAGCCACCTCAGTCGTGCCGCCACCAATATCGATAATCATGTTGCCAGTTGGCTCTGCGACCGGCAAACCAGCACCGATCGCCGCCGCTACAGGTTCATCAATCAACTTAACGTCACGGGCACCTGCTTCCTTGGCAGCTTCCTCAACCGCCCGTCGCTCTACACCAGTTACACCACTGGGAATGCCAATCACAATCAGCGGCGACACCAACGTTCTTCCCTCGTGCACACGGTTAATGAAGTGCTTTAACATAAGCTCAGCCATGTCAAAGTCTGCAATCACCCCATCTCGTAGAGGTCGCTTTGCCACCACGTTATCAGGTGTGCGTCCTAGCATTCGCTTAGCTTCTTCACCAAACGCCAGAGGAATGCCCCTATCTTCATCCATGGCAACCACAGATGGCTCTTGCAGCACAATCCCCTTGCCTGATACATACACCAAGGTATTGGCAGTACCAAGGTCAATACCCATGTCCCTTGAAAGTGAAAAGCGGTTCAAGAAACCCACAAATCTCTCCGTCTCTTTAGCTCTCAACAAAAACTACTTTACAGATCCAAGTAAACAGATCCAAGCAAACCTTCTAACCTGATGCCGCAACTTTATCATGCCGGAACAGATTTTATTACGTTTTTGTAAAGGAATCTAGGCATTCGTATGGACTTTGCTTGAGATATGCCTGATAGAATGTCGAGAAAGTCGGGGGTTAGAGTTCCCGTAGGTCAACCAAAGTCAAAAGTTCGTCTACGTCAACAACTTATAAGTTTGTTCTAACGTTGACTAATCCAGCAGTAAATTTATCTAGCAACAGATATGAGCCTCAACATTGTAAACCTTGTGGGTCGGGTAGGTATTGATCCGGATGTGAAATACTTTGATTCCGGTAAAGTGAAATGTAGGTTGACCCTTGCCGTTCGGCGACGCAGTCGCAACAGTGATGAACCGGACTGGTTTGAGTTGGAGCTATGGGAGAAAACAGCCGAGATAGCTGCCAATTACGTTCGTAAGGGTAGCTTGATTGGCGTTACAGGCTCACTACGATTCGATAATTGGCAAGACCGTAATACAGGCATAGCACGCTCAAAACCGTTCATTCGGGTAGATCAACTGAGTCTACTAGGCTCGAAACAGGACGATGAAGCATCATTAGGTTCAGCAGCGGATGAGTTTTGAGGTCTAAGGTCTGTCGAGTTGCAGCAATTCAGCAGAAAGCATTCGACATGGAAGTCACGCAGTGCGGTAATCTAGAAAAGCTGAATCATTGTGAGCAGGGCTTGCTTTCACAATGTTGCTCAAAATTTTGGTCATCCTATGTCTTCAACTGCATCCCCTACTGCTGAGAGTTCTACTCGCACAATCCGGATAGGTTCCCGCAAGAGTCAACTAGCGCTGGTTCAGACCTATTGGGTGCAAGAGCAACTACAGCAGCGTTTTCCCGATCGCACCTTTGATGTGCAGACCATGAGCACCCAAGGAGACAAGATTCTAGATGTAGCCTTGGCAAAAATTGGGGATAAGGGTCTGTTCACAAAGGAACTAGAAATAGGGATGCTGAATGGCAATATTGACTTTGCAGTGCACTCACTGAAGGATTTGCCTACGCGGCTACCTGAGGGTCTAGTGCTGGGAGCAATCACAGAGCGAGAGAATCCTGCTGATGCACTGGTTGTCCATGCCAAACACCGCGATAAGCAAATTGATACCTTGCCCGAAGGTGCTGTTATTGGCACGTCATCCCTACGCCGCCTAGCACAACTTCGTCACTACTATCCTCACTTAACGTTTAAGGATGTTCGAGGCAATCTGAATACCCGATTACAGAAGCTAGATGATGGCGAATATGATGCGCTGATTTTGGCAGCGGCTGGACTACAACGACTAGACATGG
>JANWZG010000052.1 GCA_025054735.1 Cyanobacteriota bacterium
GAAATGTATCGCAAGCAGGGACGACATCGCATTACCCCTACTGGCGTTGCTGAGTTTCTGATTCTCAATCGAGAATTTCCCCGATCGATTCGGTTTTGCCTGATGCAGGCTGAGCGATCGCTCCATCAAATTACAGGTACACCCCTTGGTGCTTGGAATAATTCTGCAGAGCGAGCCATGGGACGGCTTACCTCTGAATTGGACTATCTAACCATCGACGATGTGATTCAAAGTGGCCTGCATGAGTTTTTAGATGGGCTACAAATTCGCATGAATGACATTGGTAATAAAATCTTTGAAACCTTTTTTGCGGTACAGCCCCTGTGAAGTTTCAGATTATTCACCATACAACCTACACCTACAGTGTTCCTGTGATTCTGCAAGCTCACACCGTGCGTCTGCGCCCCCGATCAGATGCCTGGCAATCTCTCCACACCTTCAGCTTGGAGGTTGAGCCAACTCCGGCTGGTACCAGCCATATCATTGACCTAGACGGCAATGTAGTGACCCGTCTCTGGTTTCATCAACACCCTGTTGAACAGCTAGTGATTAAGACAACTGCTAGCGTGGAAACCCACTGCACTAATCCATTCAATTACATCCTAGAGCCTTGGGCTGTTACACTTCCCCTCAACTATCCCCTATCCCTGGCCACTCAATTGCATCCCTATCTTCACCATTCATCAGTTGGCTACCAATCTCTATTAGATCCCATTTCCATCCAACTGGGGCAAGAGTTATGGCACTCCAGTGAAGGTCATGTCAATGCATTTCTGACTGAGTTAAATCAACGTATCTACAAAACCTGTGGTCACGTGGTACGTGAGACCGGAGCACCGTTGCCACCATCAATCACGTGGAATCAGCAGTTGGGATCCTGTCGAGATTTGGTTGTACTGTTCATGGAAGTCTGCCGTTCGGTAGGGCTAGCGACTCGGTTTGTCAGCGGCTATCACGAAGTAGAGCCAGACTGTGCGGCATATCTCCATGCATGGGCCGAGGTCTACCTGCCTGGAGCAGGTTGGCGTGGGTATGACCCAACTCAAGGGCTAGCAGTCTGCGATCGTCACGTTGCTCTAGTAGCATCTGCCCATCCACAACAAGCTGCACCCATCCATGGCACTTTTTCAGGAACAGCCACACAGACATCGATGCACTATGACCTTAGTGTTCTTACAATGCCATCACCATCAGCGGCCCTGAACGACTAGAGCTACATCGCATATTAAATGCCACCTTCTAGGCGATATAGCCAGTAAATAATGCCTTGACTTTCAGGTTAGATGGCAGATGAGTGCGAGATGCGAACGCCAGCGCCGCAAGTCGATTACGCAAGGAAGCTGTTGTACTACTTGTAGTCACTGTCCAACGTGTGCCACCTCCAGAGCGCCGTCCTGGAACACCCTCGCGATTTTTGGCCACCAGTGTCGGGGACAGTTGAGTCATCATTAACATTATCAGGGACACGATCGTTACCACTCTGCACATAATACCTCTCAGGAGATGCTACCTAGATCCTAAAGTTACAGCCATAGCATGACAAATCACCTCAGCAAGACAACAGAGATAAAATACTGATCTTGCAGTAACTTGACCTACTCAATCTCTCAGAGAGAATGCGGATATAGCCAAAAAAATGTCCGGATTACTCGCTGCTATCGAGAATTGTAGACAATAGGCCAATGCTGCGCCTGTAGCCATAACTTGCTTTAGAAGTGATTATGAAAACCATAGACAAGCTAAGTGTATAGCATAGGGTTGGCTATGGTATTTGTATCTTCCACTACATATCTATATTTCTATATCATTGAGTAACTACAGAGTCATATTGTTGAGTCACCACAGAGTGACCCTAAGGTTCCTTCATGGAGTTACTTCAGTGTCTTAGTTTCCCTACAGTCAAAGGTCTCAAGCTACAGTAGAGCTACAAGGGGTGTGACCCCTAGCACGTAATTGCCTTAGTGAGTATCGGATAAGTGGATAAATCATTGACAAACTGGATACGGCAATGGCGGTCTAAACTGGGTTTCTCAACCCTGCCGATGATAGCAGCTAAGCGCAGTCAAGCAGGTATGTTGACCATTGCTCCAGCAGCATTGGTGGCTAGTCTTTTAGTAACGGGGGTTACTGTTGCCGTGCGAGCATGGGGTGGCTTGCAACCATGGGAACTAGCTGTCTACGATATGTTATCTCGACTCTATTCCCCCAAGAGCTTTGACCCTCGGCTACTGGTTGTAGCTATTACAGAGGCAGATATCCAGGGAGAAAACCGCTGGCCCCTTTCTGACCAAACCTTGGCAAGGGTGATTGCTCGACTACAACACTATCAGCCACGAGTTATTGGCTTAGATCTGCATCGGAATGTTCCCCAACCACCGGGTACCGATGCTCTGCAACAGCAGCTTCAAGCAAAGAATTTGTTCACGATCGAAAAATTAGGCGATCCCAGACAGGATGGTATTCCTGCTCCGCCAGGTTTCCCCAAAGCAAGAGTTGGTTTTAATGACTTCTTACGAGATCCTGACAATGTTGTGCGGCGGAACTTGCTCTACGCTTACCAGGGTGACCAGCAGTTTTACTCTTTATCCCTACGCCTCGCCCTTGCCTACCTCGCTCAGCATGGTCATACGCTGAGTGTGACTCCCAATACGTTGGCGATCGGACAGGTCAACTTTAGGCTGTTAGAAAAGCAGTCAGGTGGCTATCACAACCTAGAGGCTATTGGCTATCAGATTATGATTACGCCTCCCAAAACAATTATCCGTGAAGTGACTGTTACTCAGGTTTTAACTGGAGACGTTAACCCAGCTTGGATAAGGGACAAAATCGTACTCATTGGGTCTACAGCACCTAGTTTGAAGGATCTATTTCAAACGTCCTACAGTAACCGCTCCGATCAGGATGAGGACAAAATTCCTGGTGTTGCTCTCCATGCTCAACTAGTTAGGCAACTCTTAGGGATAGTGCTGGATCGTGATCCCCTTGTTTGGTACTGGCCAGAATGGGGAGAGTTGCTCTGGATATGGGTAGCTGCTTTCACAGGGGGAGCCATTGCCTGGCGATTTCGCCATCCAATCTTGATCGGGTCGTTGGGGGCAGGGACGATCGCTGGCATTATCGGCACTGCTGTGGTTGGGTTCAGCATGGCTGGATGGATTCCAGTCGTTTCTCCCATGTTGGCTCTAGTGCTCACTACAGGCAGTGTCATTGCCTATCGATCGTTTTATGAAACATTTTACGACTCCTTGTCTGGACTTCCAAACCGCACATTGCTGCTAAATCTGCTGCGAAAGAAGTTTGCAGCCAAACACCACGCACCAATTGCCATTCTGTTTTTAGGTCTTGATCGGTTTGAAGTTATTCATAACAGCTTGGGACATCAAGCCAGTGATCAGCTAATTGTCGAAGTGACTCGTCGTCTGGGGAATTTGAATCGTGCCCACATCCTAGCTCGCATTGGCAACGATGAGTTTGTCATGGTGCTAGAAGCTCTAACCGATGTGGATGAACCCATCCGTACTGCGGAGCACCTGCACCAATCGATGGCAGCACCCTTTGTGGTCAATGACCAACCAGTGTTTACTGGCATCAGCATTGGCATCGCCCTTAGCCAGCCAGGTAGTGACAATCACCCTGAAGACTTGTTGCGAGATGCTCACACGGCTATGAATCGAGCACGGCAGTTGGGTAGCGATCGCCACGAAGTATTTGCGGCTGGCATGAGAGTTCAGATTGTGCGTCAGTTGCAACTAGAAACTGACTTGCGCCATGCGATCGAGCACCGACAGTTCCAACTGTACTATCAACCCATCATTGCCCTAGATACTCACCGTCTAGCAGGCTTTGAAGCTCTAATTCGGTGGCACCATCCCCAGCACGGCTTTGTTTCACCATCAGAATTTATTCCAGTATCTGAGGAAACTGGGTTAATCATTCCGCTAGGGCAATGGACTTTGCGAGAAGCCGGCCAACAGCTCAAAACTTGGCAGCAGCAATTTCCGCTGTTGCCATTGACCATCAGCGTCAACCTGTCTAGTCAGCAATTGAATCAACCCAACTTGGTGGGTCAAGTTGAAGACATTCTGCATCAAGTAGGGATTAATGGCCAAGGCTTAAAGCTGGAAATTACAGAGAGCGCAGCCATGAATGATGCTGAAGCTACAATCGAACTGCTCCAGCGTTTGAAAGACCTCAACCTGCACCTTTGCATTGACGACTTTGGTACAGGCTACTCATCCCTCAGCTACTTGCATAAATTCCCTGTGGATACCCTAAAGATTGATCGATCGTTCATCAGCCAAATGGGGGAGGATGGTAAAGATGACACAGCGATTGTTCAAACGATTCTGGTATTGGGCCACTCGCTAGGAATGGATGTAGTGGCCGAGGGTGTAGAAACCCCAGCTCAACAGCAAATTCTCCAACGATTGGGTTGTGATTACGGGCAGGGTTACCTATTCTCTAAACCATTGGACAGTACAGCGGCAACCCAACTACTAGCTGAACATGCACATCAGCAGGCTAATTGGCCCGATCGTTCAAAATCTAGCAACAAAACCAACAGTCATTAACAGAACTACTGATGAGTTGGCTATTACCCATAGCCCATGGCTTCCTCTCGATGTTTGAGCAATGTAGACTCACTCAGGGTTGTTTGCAGATGGCTCCAGGGCAAAACGCTATCGATTGCCCAGTCTTGGTGGACATAGTAGTGAAGATCGGGCAGTTGTCCCCGCAGGTCTTTGAACGCGCGGCGATAGCTACCCAGGGAATCGCCGTAGTGACGGGTGAGTTCTAGTAAGGGGGCAAGGCGACGATCGCCCCTAGACAACAGCGCTTGAATCACTGACCAATTATAGCTTTCAGGTCGCACGTCAATGCCGTGGGGACGCAACTGCTTTTGCAAGAGTTGCAGACGTTTCTCTGCTTGGGGATTCACACCAAACCATTGGAAAGGGGTGTGAGCTTTGGGGACGAAGGTGCTACATCCCCAGGTGAAGTGCAAGCCCGGAGCTGCTTTTTTCAGAGTGCGTAACAGGCTAACGGTATCATCCAGGTCGTCAGCAGTTTCGCTGGGGATGCCCACCATGCCATAGAACTTAATGCCGCTGAGGCCACCTGCCTTAGCATTAACGGCGGCTTGTAAAATCTGCTCATTCTCTAGCTTTTTGTTAATCACCCGGCGTAGGCGATCGGATCCAGTTTCCACAGCGATCGTGATGGACTTGGTATCATGATGGACTAGCGATCGGGCTAATTTTTCAGTCACTGTACTGGTGCGAACCGAAGCAATGCTCAAGCGCACGGAATCAAATCGAGGCTGATTCAGATAATCCAGCAGGGCATCAAATTCTGGATGTTGTGTTACAGAAGCACCTAATAGGCCCAGGCGATCAGTTACTTGCATCCCCCGTTCAATGGCTGGAATTAAGGATGCTTCCACACTGGCAGCGCGGAAAGGCAAGGTTAGGTAACTGGCTAGACAAAATCGACATAGTTCAGGGCAACTACGCACAACCTCTACCATAAAGATGTTCTCCCAAGCTGCCTTCTCGGTGACGACAGTAGAGGCTGCCAGGATATTGCCTCGATAGGTTTGCTTTTCTACCTGTGCTGGAATGCTGCTGTCGATCGGTGTAATGGATTGAATTCCACCATCAGCACTGATATAGGTCACCTGGTATAGCCTAGGAACATAAATGCCAGGAACCATAGCTAGGTGACGCAGTTGAGCGTCGCGATCGGCCCCACGTACCTCCTGATAAGCGGTTACAAACGCATCGAGCAGCAGTTCACCGTCCCCCAACAGTACCACGTCAAAAAACTCAGCAAAGGGTTCTGGGTTAGCTGTCAACACTGGGCCTCCACCAAACACTAGGGGATGCTCATGGGTACGGGCAGCAGAGCGTAAGGGAATATCTAGAGTCTCCAACATGCCCAGAATATTAACGTAGTCTAGCTCCCAAGAGACTGAAAACCCTAATAGTTCTGGCTTAGCGGGCAGTGGCTCCTGCACATCGGTAAACAGACGACTGACGTGCAGGTGCGATCGACTGGCCAGGGTTGCCCACACGACTTGATAGCCGAGACTCGTGATCCCTACGCTATATTCGTTAGGAAAGGCATAAATGACTGGGATCGCTTCTGCTGTTGGGATAGCAGGAGTAAACAAAAGCCGTTCTGCTGCAAATGCACTAGCCGTCATGACATCATCTCAAATTCTACCCAAGTTACGTTTCTCAGCAGCTTGCATCCCAAGGGGAACGTCAGTGCAGGTAATGCTTAACAACATTATGAAAAAAACTGCCTGCAAATCTAGGGTTATCACTTCGGACGTTGGCTGCGACGACGAGGAACATTAGCCCAGTCATCAGGCTGAGAGTCATAGCGGCGAGTGGAAGAACGACGAGCTGAAGGTGGGGATCGGCGTGCCGATAACGGTGGCTCACGATCGTAGTCCTCAGTGCTGTAGTGATCGTAGCCACTATCTTGATCATACTCATCTAGAGTATCTAGACCATAGTCGTACTGATTTCTAGATCGATTGCTTGTACCATAGCGGTCGTAGTCACTATCTTGAGCATATTCATCCAGATCATCGCTATACAAATCACCAGCCTGGTCGTCATAGCCTTGATCATAGCGTCGGTCGTCATTTCGGCGTGATCGGCGCTGCTTGCCGGGCTTTGACAATTGCTGACTAACCGACTCAAACATATCTCGATTCAGGTAAGGATAATCACTCACCCACACGCGCAAACTCGGAATGTAAACATCAGTAACCTTGGCAATGCGAGACAAGTCAGGTTGATTAGACAGCACTACCATCTCTGCCACTTGCCCCGGTGCAATCCGCTGGTGTTCCCGTTGCAAGCTAGCCTGTAGCTGTTTGGTAAAACCAGTTTCATCCCCTACTTCTAAATTGATGCGCCGCTCTCGATTTTCCACGATCACTAGTTCACCGCGATCGTTGACAGTTTCCTCTGTACTGATCAACTCTTCAGATACAAACACATCTAGCACCTTTCCCCGCCAAAACCCCCCGTAGGGATACTTGCGGTACTTTGCATTGCGCAGTCCTGCCCACAACACTGGCCCCCATAGCCAGTACAATCCGGCTGCAATACCTACTGGTAGTGCCAAGAACTTATACCCTCCGATCGCCAACTCCAGTATCCAAATCACCACTACACTGACAACCGAAATCAACAACCGCTGGAGAAAATCGGGAAATTTACCCCAATAGTAGCGATACTGTTCAGCCGTGGCTGCTATAGGAATGAGTTGCTCTAGCTTTTGTCGAGTTAATGGAACCAGCATAAGGGGAAAAAATTGAGATAGCTCTCAGTCCATTAAATACCAATCACGTACTTCCGCCATTCTTGATGAACTCCACTCTTCACATGCTTTGTTACTTCAAAGTATAGGCTGCTGTAGGGACGGCGAGGTTGACTACGCAGGGGCATACCAGCCTCCTTGGGTGTGCGACTACCCTTCTTCACATTGCAGCGTACACAGGCTGTGACGATGTTTTCCCAACTATCATCGCCCCCCCGCGATCGAGGGGTAACGTGGTCGAGTGTCAAATCTTCCCCAGTATATCCACAGTATTGACAAGAATGATTGTCGCGATGCAGAATATTGCGGCGGGTTAGGGGAATTTCCTTGTAGGGAACACGCACATAGTGACGCAAGCGAATCACCGTTGGCAGCGGAAACCCAGTGTATACGCATTTGCCATTGTGTTCGACTTGCTCAGCTTTTCCCTTTAGCAATAAAACTACTGCCCGTCGCCAACTTGTAATGTTTAGCGGTTCGTAGGAAGCATTAAGCACTAGAACCTTGCTCATTAATAATTTCTTAATGAAAAAGAGCGTGTTGCTACTGATGGTAGCACAGACAAGTCATAGGAATTTGCTGCTCCCTATAACGCTACAGATTTACTGAAGATTTCGGTTAGAGCATTTTTACTAGAGAGATGCGGATAAGCACTTCAGCAGTCGGTGCCTCTGGATGGCATTTCCCTAAGGCGGTGAGAAAATGCTATGCTAGTGCTTGACCCGGACCCATGCGATCGTAACGCCTAAACCTTGTCAGGACCGGAAGGTAGCAGCAATACGGGATGCTTGTGATAGGCGTGGATTCCGGGTCTCCTGAATGAGCTAGTGATGTTGGCAGTAAGCAATTAGCAAAACCCTGATGGAAGTGCGATGGCAGACTTTGGAAGTATTTTGCAGAAGGCAGTTTATCTCGGTGTTGGCTTGGCCTCATACGCTGGTGAAAAAGCAGGCAGTACACTCCAAGAGCTGCGGCAACAGGCCCAGCGACTGGCTGATGAACTGGTGACTCGTGGTGAGATGACAGCTGAGGAGGCTCGGCGGTTTGTGGACGACATGATGGGACGTGCTCAGGAGGTTGTAGATGCCTCTGACGACGAACAAAAACCTAAGCAACCTCGCAAAATTGAAATCTTAGATGAAGATGATGCTCAGTCAGATGCAGCGGCTGAGGTTGAAGCTCTCCGCAAGCAAATGCAAGCCCTGCAAGACGAGCTAAATCGCCTTAAGCAGCAGTAGTGATGGTCTAGTTGTGGTTAAGCCATGGATGATTGGTTACGGGATACGTTTAGGCTAATTGGGGCGATCGGCACTGAAGTGGAGAGAGTTCTGGCTGACATTTCCCAGGATGTGGAACAAGTAGCCGAGTCATTTTTGCAAGCGTCAGAATACTGGGTAGATCACTTGGAAAAAACCATGTCTGCTGACATTGATCGCCTGTTGATGACCATAGACCAGTCACTTGTTGACCTTGCTGAACCAATCGCCACGCTGTTGAATGAGCTGGAAGAAGCTGCAAACAATACAACTGAGCCGATCGTCCAAATCATGGAGCCAATGATGCAAAATCATCCGGCTTGTGTTGGTTGCCGTCACTATCATGGTCAGGTTTACGGAGGCAACCTGCTGGTTTGTGCCATGCACCCCTATGGCTGGGATGCTTCTGCCCATTGTCCTGATTGGGAGTCTTTCTGGACTAACTGAGGTTGGCGCTTATCCAGAAGGAAGTAGGTTTTCATGATTCCCTTGCCCTTAACATCAAGTTCGCCGCGCTCTTGAAAGCGATAGGCATAGCTAAGGCGATGGTAGACTGCTTCTGTAACTTGAATCCGGTCAGGCACGCCATAGGACTCCATGCGACTAGCGGTATTAACCGTGTCGCCCCACAGGTCGTACATAAATTTTCGTGTGCCAATAACGCCAGCAATCACAGGCCCGGTATGAATTCCAATGCGGATGCTGAGATTGTAATTGTACCTAGCGTTGAATTGGACAAGGGTACGTTGCATATCCAGTGCCATGTCAGCGATCGCCTCGGCATGGTCAGCACGCTCGATTGGTAACCCTCCTACCACCATATAAGCATCTCCAATGGTTTTAATCTTTTCTAAGCCATGCTGATCGGCTAGCTGATCAAACGCAGAAAATAAGTGATTTAGGAGTTGCACAACATCTACAGGGGACATAGTGGTCGAGAGTGCTGTAAAACCAACAATATCAGCAAATAAAACCGAGACTTCGGCATAATGCTCAGCGATCGACGGATTATCTTGATGCTTAAGTTGGTGCGCGATCGTCTCTGGTAAGACATTGAGCAACAGGCGCTCTGACTTTTCTTGCTCTATTCGTAGCCATCGTCGTGCCTCAAACTCTGCATGTTGCAACCGTTCATATCGATAGACCCCTAAGTCGCAAATGGCACAAAACCAAAACAGATAAAGGGCATAGGAAATATCCAATGTTTGGCCATGGTTGGGTAAACGCAGAACTATGACGGCAATCGAATAATAGGCTAATGTCCCCAATTGTGCTGTCAGGTGTAATTGCCAACACACGGGCACAATGGCAGCTAGGGTAAGAAACACCAAGGTCCAGGCAAAAAGGCCAAACAGGGCAAATCCGTTTAGCGTAGCCCACAGTTGCTCAATTAAGGTGACAGACCATGCCGATGCTAGAAAAATGAACGCTGGAGTCTTTTGTCCCACCTTGGTGTAGGTTAACCCTAGGCATCCCAGCAGGCAAATTTCAACAATTACCGCCATGACTAACCAGCTAGGAGCCAAGGTGCTCAGGTTGTGGCTAATCAGTACAGATTGCAACACAATGAAGCTGAGGTAGGCGACCACAGCCAAACTCAGTACCAGCCGCAGCCGCTTTAGTAGAAATTGCCGCCGCCATCCCACATAATCCAGCGCTTCAGGCACAGTAATAGGCTCCAAATGCTTTTAGGAGTAAAGGGTTTCAGGTTCTATGGTGCAAGGCTTATGCATCCTAGTCTTCTAATGTATCTCTAAAAGTCTACGCCGCGCTTCAGATCAACTCCCTTTTCCGCATAGTGCTTATGGCAAATCATCTCTGAATGAATACTAGCTAAATCAAAATAAGCAGGACGATTCTTACAGCGGCCTGTGATGATGACTGAAGTATCACGGGGTTTACGCAGCAGGGCTTGCACGATCGGCTCTGCTTCCAGCAAGTCTAAATCTACTGTAGGGTTTAGCTCATCGAGAATAATTGTTTTGTAAACTCCAGAAGCAATGGCAGCTCTGGCAATTTCCCACCCACGCTCTGCTTCAACGTAGTCCACTTCCTGTTGTTGTCCACGCCAAACGATGGCATCTCGTCCACATCGCTGATGATCTACTAAGTGGGGATAACTTTGCTTCAGTGCTGCGATCGCGGCATCTTCTGTATACCCAGACCCCCCTTTCAACCACTGAAGAATCAACACTCGATGAGACTGATCTTGGCTGATACCACGTCCAATCGCTTGTAAGGCTTTGCCTAAGGCACTCGTTGATTTTCCCTTACCGTCCCCTGTGTAAATTTCGATGCCTTCTACGCCTTCCTTAGGCGCGGAACCATTGGTGTAATTTCGCACTGGTCGCATTTCCGAATGCAAGTCAGCAATCTCTATGAGTGCAGGCGGTGCTCCTCGTCCAGTCGCTATTACCTCCATATGGTCTGGCTTTAGCTTCAGGGCATTAACCACTTCATCAACGGGCAACAAGCCGAGATCTAGAACTGGGTTCAGCTCATCCAACACCACGACAGAATATAGCCCAGAGGCGATCGCACCCTTAGCCACGTCCCAACCACGCTGGGCTTCCATGCGATCAAATCGAGTAATCTCATCTGCACCAAAATATTCAGCCCTACCTGTGCGCACTTGGTCGATTAGGTGGGGAAAACCCCGTTGCAGAGCCTCAATCGCCGCGTCTTCATCGTAGGTACGACCAGGACCCTTTAGGAATCGCAGTAATAGAACACGGGTTTCCTCTGCGTTGTTAATCCCTAGGCCAATCGAGCGCAGCACTACACCCAGCGCCGCCTGAGACTTTCCCTTACCTGCGCCATCGTAAACATGAATTTGCCCGACTAGTCGTTCAGAGCGTAGTTGTGCTGTCCGAATGCCAATCCCAGTTCTTACCATATCTGTTTTGCCAAAAATTCTGAATGCTAGGTGGTCAAGAGGTTATAACCATGCTCCGACATTATATGCAGTGTTTAGTGACTACAACACCCCTACCTATAGTTTATTGACCAGTTTGTTGCCATTACAACCCTATCTAATCAGAATTAAAGAATTATCAAACCTAGCATAACGATGTGCCTATTTGCGATCTGTATGATAGACCTTAGATAGTCCAACCTTCCATAGGTCAACTTGTCCACAGTTCTATTTTATCGATCGCCATTAAATGGTCTTGCCTATTAAAGCTATTCTGTTTCAGGTTTTGTTTCTGATGGTGGCCATTGCCACAGAGTCAGTTGTTCTGCATTGGCGGTTAGGATTGCAACGTCGAACTAGCGTCAGATATGCTGCCAGCCTTAACCTATTTTCCACATTTATTGGATGGCTACTATTTTTTACGATCGTTGGTTGGTTACCCACTGTCTTTTCAGGGAATTTAGAACAACAACTCATTAGCTATATTTTGTTTGATCAGTTTTTTGTCTCCGACTGGCAAGAGAATATGAATACCTTGATCGTGATAGGGGCAGTCTTGACATTTTTTGGCACCTTTTTGGTTGAAATTAATGGGCTAATCCTGTTGGAAATCATTCTTGGTATTCGCAAGCTAGCTTTTTCCCAAGCACCTGAAGCAGTAAGCACTAATGCAGAATTGGAAGTTGCAAAGCTTAGCCGTTATCGAATTCCAGACCGTGCCAGCTTAGTTAGTAGTGAAAAGGCTTATGCTATTCTGATTGCTAATGCTCTTAGCTACACATTGATTATGCTTATTCTAGTTGTTCGGCACCTCTCTAAATCGCCTTTTATATAATTTCAAATTTCGTGAACTATGTTTCTAGCAAGTAGCAACTTTACCGCGCCTAAATGGTCTTCAAAAAATGGCAGCCCTCTTTCAGCAAATTAAAGCTGGCTACAATGCCATATGGAAATTCATTAAACCACCCTATGAATTTTCATGGAGGACATTGTTTTTTCTCAGTGTTTTCTCATGTCTAATGGCAGCATTAGCGGGGGGCATTGTTCGCTTTGGTATCAGCTTAGCTGGCTTCATTTTCTTGATCCTAGCCATTACCTGGGCCTTAATTGAAAAGCCGATTAAGATATTTGGGCTAAACTTGGCTCACTGGATACCAGGTAGTTTCATTAGCTTTTTATTGTTTGGGTATTGGTGGCTTACTAATCCGTTTTGGTTCGTGGTGAGTTTGCCAATTAGTGCAGCATTGGTAGCTACGGCTGGGGAGTTCGTAACACCTCACTTACAATTCAAACGAGCTGATGCCAGTGCTTATCAACGGATTGTAATCACAGTGCTTAGCTATCTAGTGGTTAGTTGCTGGCTAGCGTTTGGATTTACGATTTATCAATGGCTTGACCGTTATCCGAGCTTGAAGGCTATCCATGCTGTCAATACGATCAAAAATAGTAATTTTGTAGTACGAGTCAATCTGGCTGCTGGTGCTCCGACATTGCCACCAGTCGCTGTTCAATTGCTAGATGATGCTGAAAGCCTTGCTAGAATCGCAGTCCATGAAAAAGCCTGGGGTGAGTCTGTGCAAGCATGGGCGACCGCTGTGTCACAGAATCCCTATCTCTTGCAAAGTCAATTGCAACTAGGCCAATCTGGTTCAGCAGAAACGCCCCTTTGGCGAGTAGAGTCTAGAATAGCCGATCGCTATGATGGCTATGACTTGTATCTGTTAGCAATTTGGAGGGGGCCAAGCTCGGATCCACAGGGATACTAC
>JANWZG010000053.1 GCA_025054735.1 Cyanobacteriota bacterium
GCAAGACAGACAGGGTAGCCACGATCGCGTCGGCGCTGGCTTGGGTGGAGCGTCGTCGCCAAAAGTCAGGTGAAGCTATCACAGCAAGCACTAGGTAGAAAATAGTCAAAAATGTGCCTACACCAATGAGCGCCACGGGAACTACACCCCAACTGCCAGAGATAGCGCCAGCAGAAACACCCATGGCTACTAAACTAGGGCCAATCCAGACCACAAATCGGGAATACTTGATTACCACGTCCATGTTGTAACCCTCCTTATGACCGCTGGAAGCGGAGTGCCTCGATCGACTGGGCGGTGAGAAACACCCCTAGTACCATGTAGGTGCCAAACATCAGCAAGCTACTGGTATCCAAAATGCCCTGGAGCAGATTGGCATAGTGCTTTAGCAGGGACAAATGACGTAGAATTTCGCCAAGGCTGCCCGTTAACCCTTGGGCAACAATTTCCAGTACCCATAGACCAAATACTAGAGCGAAGCTAAGTACGCCAGCTAGGAGGGTGCTACTGGTAAGAGAGGAGACAAACATCCCCAAGGACAGAGTGGCCGCTGCCATCAAAATTAGGGAGGCATAGCCTAACAGCATGACACCCGGTGGAAACGGTGGAGTCGAAGCGAGGAGGACGATCGTTACATAGGTGTAAACAGGTACCAGCATGGTGACAAAAAACGTGACGACTCCCAATAGCTTGCCTAAGGCCACTGCCCAGTTAGTGATTGGTGACGTTGCCAATAATTCTAAGGTGCCTTGCTTACGCTCCTCGGCATATAGCCCCATGGACAGGATGGGGAGGATGAACAGAGAGATGAACCCTGTAGTTCCCAAGAAATCCTGTAGAACCAGGGTAGGTACATCCACGGCTTGCCCCTGAAAGACTCCCTGTTGAGCAAAGGCAATGTCTCGCTGTAAGATCCAGGCAAAAAAGATGCCTGTGAGTAGCCAAAAAACGCCTGCAATTCCATAGGCTAGGGGTGATGCAAAATAACTTTGCAATTCTTTCCGATAAATTGCTGTGATATTACCCATGATGATTTTCATTGGAAGCTCGCCGATCGTCAGTAGATATTCGTTGGCATTGACAAGAACCAATTAGGGATCAACCCAGCGACCATCAGCCTTGATCAAGTTAATCAATTCTTCTACGCCCTGATCTTCGGGCACGCGCTTAATTTCCTCGCGACCTCGATAGAGAGAAATA
The DNA here is from genome assembly GCA_025054735.1 of Cyanobacteriota bacterium. Classification (NCBI taxonomy): domain Bacteria; kingdom Bacillati; phylum Cyanobacteriota; species Cyanobacteriota bacterium. The sequence goes on from JANWZG010000053.1 coordinate 1,201, forward strand.
TACCCTGGAGTTTTACCCACGTATCCATAGTCAGCGTCAGCCATTTCGCCTGGGCCATTGACAATGCAACCCATGACAGCAATATCAAGACCAGTCAGGTGTTTAGTGGCCTCTCGAACTTTGTGCAACACTTCTTCTAGGTTGAACAGGGTACGTCCACAGGATGGACAGGCAACATACTCAACCATGGTTTTTCGCAGCCCTAAGGCCTGGAGAATCCCATAGCAGACAGGAATCTCGTTTTCTGGGGGTTCCGTTAGGGAAACGCGAATGGTATCACCAATGCCATCGGCCAGCAAGGTAGCGATCCCAGCAGTAGATTTGATGCGTCCATATTCACCATCCCCTGCTTCCGTTACGCCTAAATGCAGAGGATAGTCCATTCCCAATTCATCCATGCGCTTGACCATCAGGCGATAGGCTGCAATCATGACTGGGGTGCGAGAAGCCTTGAGGGAAATCACCAGGTTACGGAAATCGAGGGATTCACAGATGCGGATGAACTCTAGGGCAGATTCCACCATGCCTTCGGGGGTATCACCGTAGGTGAACAGCATCCGCTCGGCTAGAGAGCCATGATTGACCCCAATTCGCATTGCCTTGCCTTGATCCCGTAGGAAAACCACTAAGGGTTCTAAAGTTTCGCGAATTTTCTCGCCAATCTCATCAAACTCAGCTTGGGTATAGCTGGTGCGATCGGCCTTGGGCTTTTCAAACACGTACAATCCAGGGTTAATCCGTACCTTGTCAACGTGCTTGGCAACTTCGAGCGCAATTTTCATGCCATTGTGGTGGACATCAGCTACTAGAGGCACTGGCTGGTAGGTTGCTGCTAGCTTAGCTTTGATCTCTGCCATGGCATGGGCATGGGCGAGGCTAGGCACAGTTACCCGCACAATTTCACAGCCAATCTCGTGTAGACGGCGAATGGCAGCAACAGAGCCATCAATATCCAAGGTGTCTTCGTTAATCATGGATTGAACAACAATAGGGTTGTTGCCGCCGATCGTTACTGAGCCGACCTGCACGGGGCGAGTTTTGCGGCGATGGATGATGGTATCAAACGCAGGCGACTGAGCGGTAGAAGCGGGGGGAGAGTCTAGAGTTTGCATAGAATTTGCTTAGCTTACTCAACAGCAGGATAAAACAGTTCAAATGGTAACGCTGCCTACAATTTTGTCACATTGTTCAGCTTGCCATAGATTCAGCCTAGATACACGTCAGATTAATAGTCATCTGATGTTAACAGTCAACCGATGGAGTTCGCTGGGGCGCGGGATGACTGTCTTCGGCGGGTTTAGGTAGCTGACGACTCGGTGGAGTAGGATTGGCTGCATCTGCCACAGGACAATGCTGGTGGGTTAAAGAGCGCGATCGTCGGGATGCCCGGCGAGGTGATCTGCTCCGCACCAGACTATTCCAGGCTGCTCGTGCTCCTACCAAGAAGCTGCGCGTGGTAATTTGCAATCGTGAGGCTTGGCTACGAGCGGTCGTGAGGCCATCATCAACGCGCTTTACAACTCGACCTGCATGTTGCACGCCTTGACTCACATCACCAGTCAAGTCACTAATTTCTAAGCCCGTTAGCCGAATGGCCTCTAGGGTGGGTGGTAATTCCCGCATTAATGTGTCAGCTAGTTTCTCTACACTGCGTGCTGCACGGGCTAACTCTAGCATCGTGGGCAAGGCAATCACTAAGACTGCCGTGAGGCTGACAGCAACCAAGAGAATAGATAGTCCTAGAAAAAATAATGGATCTAGCAACACGAGTCAGGCTTCAACGAGGGTGTTTGTAGTTGGGTGATCGGTTGGCAGTGATATTGCACTAGTTGCCTCGCTTGATGACTAGCTAATCGCTAATGGGTCACCATCTGATCTGGTTACCTAGTACGGTCTGGTTACCTAGTACGGTCACGATCGCGATTAGTTTCCGTAAGGGTATGGTGTTCGCGCAATCCAGCAGATAGGCCGACGGCGAGCGCGTCCTTGAGACGAGCTAGGGTATCGTCCCAGCGCCGCAGGGCCGACTCCGAGAGGCGATCAGCTTGTAATTGCACCGTAGTAGACAAATCTTCGGCTAGCTCTGGCAGAGCACTAGCTGATTTTCTCAAGAACTGACGAGTTTCACGACCGCTGCGAGGGGCAATGAGGAGTCCAGTGACTACCCCGATCGCGGTGCCTAGCAGCAAGCCGCCAATGAATCCTCCTGACCGATTGTTTGACATGGAGCTAACTCCCTATAGGCTATGTACCTAACCGTAAGTATAGGTCAAGGATTGGGGGGACACCAGAACAGGTTTTTACTGGATATGCCCAGGGAGTCGAGAATACCACGCATCACATCTGTGCAGTAGAGCCAGTAGCCTAAGTCGTTGTACATGCGATCGGGGTCGAAGTCCAAATCATAATGGATAACATTAGGGATTCCTTCATACTCCGTAGAGGGTTGAGGTGTTAACAGCAACAGGCTAAAGGGCTTACCCTGGCACTTGCTGGCTAATTTTTCCATTAAGTCGATGACGGTGCCCCGATCGGAGAAGCCATTGCGCACAAACAACAACTTATCGGCATGGTCTAGCGTATACCAGAACCGAGCAGCACGAGCTTGATAGCGCTTACGCATCCGCGCATGAACTGGACTCATGTCACGGATAGGATCTTCATGCTCTTCCACTTCATGGGCAAAGGAAAGCCCTGTCCATTTGCTGTGGTAGATGCGCTTTTCATCTGCGTTATAGTGCAAAAACCTGGGGTTCCACATATCGTCAAAACCATGGGCAATCATGTCAGCCACGTCGCCCAGATTGGTTGTGCGTGTTAGGTCAAAGGGATAGGCTGGGCCATCGTACTCCATCTTGTACAGCAGCATTCGGGCAGCGCAGCGAGCACCTAGCGGCACGATCGCCACTCGGCTAATATCCGACAGTTTGCAGACATAGCGGAGAAGTATTGAGGTCTTAGGAGGCACCTTGACTCGACTTTCTAGGCCACTGCTGCTAATCATCATGGTGCGAAATGGCATCTCAGGCTGGAAGACATCCTCATACACGCCAGGAGGCATAGCCTTCAAGACACTGCGTACCTCTTGCCACATGGGATGAATGTTGAACTCATGGTCAGACTCATTAATCAGGCGGAGATGCTGGTCGTTTTCTTTCAGCATACCCAGGTGACCATCGTAGAAAAGCACCTGGGAATTATCAGGTGAGAACAGATCGAAGGTGCTGGCGTAGCTAATGTCTGTGCCTGGAGGAATCTCAAGCAATGTTTCGATTTCGCCTTGCGCATTGACAGACAAGCAGGGCTGGAGGCCAGTCTGGGGATTTTTAGCAATATAGATACCCGGCACTAAGGAGGCATGATCCCGTAGGGCTAGCTGCAACTCTTGCCAATAGGCTGCAATCTTGTAGGTGTAGGGTGAGGTATTGATAATTCGTAATTGGTTTTCCTTGGGGTAGGCAATAACGCGAAAGCCGGCATCATCTGCATACACCTCGATGCTCTGCTCTGCTTGGAAGTGCTTCTGGGCAGCAGCCAGATCGTCTCTGGTCAGTTGGAATATGTGCAGGTCGATCGCTTCATACATGAGCCGATGACCAATGGCATTAGGATGCGCTGGGTCAAAGGAGATGCCGCTACGCCAGTGACCATTGCCATCATCCAAGGCAGACAACCAGTTCAACAAGGGGACATCCCACGTCAGCATTCGTTGATGGGTATCCTTCAGCAGCCAATACTGCTCAGCGTTATAGTTGCCATGAGGGTATACCCCACCTAGAACAGGATAGGCTCCCAGTTCTCGTGTCATGCGGACTAGCCGCTGTAACCCACTCTCAAATCGCCGCTGGACGGCACGTCGCTCATGGGGAAGACAAGAGGCTAAACCTTCATTACCCAACGACAGCGCAATAATAACGACATCGGGTTTTTCTGGTGCTACAACTGTGGGGAAGCGCTCGATCGTCCGTGTCACATTAGCGCCTAACTCCGACACATTCACCAGGCTGTGTCCATAACGGTGGTGTAGAGACTCTGCCAACAGAGTTGCCCAGCCCTGCATTAGCCAAGCTTGATGACCTAGTGCCACAGAGCTGCCAATTACTACAATCTTTAAGCCATCGCCGCGCTGTGACCATTGGGGTGGCGTAGGGTGTTCATCGAAGCCGTAGGGGTAGGGTTGTATGTAGCCAAACTCACCATCATCCACAATAATAGAGCGGGATTGTTCACCTAAATCCCTAGGTAACCAACGGTTGGCACCCCATGCTTCCCATTGCACATCTCCATTGGCATCTAGACGAATGTACTTGTACTCAATTGGATGCTCATGATCTGAGGGCGATTGCTGGAACTTAATACCAGAGTCTGTTCGCCAAAGTGGATACTGTGCAGAAGTTGTTGTCAAGGGAACATAGTGGTTGACATCCCATGATCCCAGTTCTGGCGTTGAACCAACAATCCCAATAGATTCCCCCGGATTTGTGAATGCCTTGATCTGGAATCGATACATTGGTGTCTCCTAAAACTTGCCTTGACCTTATCACACAGAGCAGTCATTGTCTGTCTTAGGCATAACCTTACAGGGGTTCTTGTTTGGAAAGACACGTTTCAAGGTAGTGATGGTGGTTGAATAATGGCTAGCGATCGTCCCCAGACCGTAACCGAGTAGCAAAGTTGTGCTGACGGGTTGTAGAGATTTTTCTAGCTTTGAGGATGGCAGCAGCTAGGCAGGCATAGGAGAGAATGCCTACAATGGCCAACAACGGCGAATTGAAAAAACCAGCAGCATTCCATAAAGCATGGAGTCCAGCAGCACTGAGACACCCAACCGTTAAAACTGACCATCGTTGGCTGGGTTTCTGCACACTTAGACCAACAAAGTAGCCAAAGTAGCCACTATAGGCCATATGACCCGCTACAGAACCCAACACCCTAGGGATGAGAATCTGGATTCCCTGCTGTTCTCCCCCCTGTTGCACAATCATGGGTACGTATTGTCCTAGGGTTTCAAACAAGATGAAGCCCGCGGCAGAGGCTGTGCCAAGAATGATGCCATCAAGCGGTTCCCAGAGGCCAATGACTTCTCGGTAGGGCGATCGCAACTGTGTCCCCAGCCAAAATACGGCTACTAGAGGCAATATTTTCAGCAGCTCTTCCATAAGTCCGGCTCCAAAAAACATCCGAACTAACAATGGCAAGAATCCTAACGATTGGGGATTGTCAGGGACTCCCCCTGGCAAAATTTCTCGAAATACCCACGTAAAGATTGTCAACACTGGGCTAAGCAACAACAGCACCATACAGGCAGCAACGCCAATGGGCAACCACCACGGCTTTTGCTTGCCACACAGTTGATAGATCACGTAGTAGGCTGCTGCTGTTACATAAACGGCTAGAGCCTGTTTGAACAGTACAGGCTGATTGACCGTAGCAAACATGCCAACCACAAACAGTACGGTGATAATCCCTGGTATTAGATATGCCTTGTGTACTAAGTTACTGCGAGCATCGGAAGACCATAGGGGTATAAGTTGGGTAATGGTCACCCGATCTGACTGACTAGGCATAGCAGGGGTAGGTTCTTGCTCAAAGACAAATTCTGGCCCACTGCGACTAAAGCGAATGCGATCGCCGGGTCGTAACTCGTGCCAGCCTGCAATCAGCTCACCGTTAACGTAGGTGCCGTTTTGAGTATCTAAATCCTGAATTTGCCAGACGACTCGATCATCCTGTCCTGGAATAGGTGCAGGAATACGGTGCGGTCGCAGCTCTGCATGGTATCGAGACACAGTACTGTAGTGAGTTGAACTTAACCGCAGGTGACAATCGGTTTCTCGCCCTATAACGACAGGGCGATCAGGGCGCAACCTATACCGAAGCAAACGCCGCCCATGCAAATTTTCTGTAGGCACCTGTCGCAACTGAGCTGTAGCTGGCTGAGTCCTATTCATGGCCAATGTCGTAAGTTCCTTGAGTGATCTCTGCTGATCAGATGGTTGTCTAGCCCGCTTTTATCACTACCTCTATCACCACCTCCACGCTCAAGGATAGTCACAAACACCATGTATCAAACACTATCTATACAGTGCAACCACCTTCCGCAATCCATCTATCCCTAGTCCATAGCTTTGGCCTGCTATTGCACAGTTGCTACAACTTGAGGCAGTGCTACTTAGCTTTCTCTCAAAGTCTCTCTATTGGGTCTCTGCTGGCTTAGGGGCTGAGATCAGAGCAAGGTCAATGCGGTCTTCAGTTGGCTGGGTAATCTCAACTCGGATACCAGGCCCAAAAAACGTGGTGATCTTGTCTTGTTTTTGTTGCCAGGTTTCCAGTGGAATTAGGGGAGACTCGAACTCCAGCGTCAAAGCATAGGCCCCGTCACGATCGTCTTCACGAATGCTACGCAGGATTGGGCGCTCCTCGTCACTAGGACTCAAACCCAAATGAGCTAGTGAGGTGTCTAAATGAGCTTCTTGCCCGTAGCGATAGCGGGTTACATCCTTGCGGATTTGATGTTGAGTAGTAGTTGCTAGCCTATCTCGCAAGGCTAAGACTTCTGGAGTCGTTGGTTGACTGTAGGGCACAGGTTTTAGCTCCGCTGCTTTAAGGGCCAAACCGCCTAACAACAGGGGAATGCCATAGAAAAAACCAGCCAGATTGAGGGTGGGATTATTGGTAGCATAGGCAATAAAGCCGCCGATCGTCAGTAGCGTGCCAACCCATAGCCCCAATGTGCCTAATGAAATCTGCCGTACCATAGTAGTTTAGAGAGAGTGTTAAGTAGCTGCTGAAGCAAAGTACTAAGCCAAAGTACTAAGGTAACAGATTGTGTGTAGGAGATTGTGTACAAGAGTTCTTGTATGCCAGAGTTTTATCATGTAGGAGTATTAGCGTCCAGCAGCCAATTACAGCTCTGGCTAGACTATTGCCAGCGCTAGTCCCATTCTGGTTGTGTTACCTTTGCTCAGGCACCCTGCTTCCTTACTGGGCTGGAAAAAACTATGCCGGAAAAAAAGTATAAGCTTCCAACCTCTAGCCAAAAGCGCAAGCTGATCCAAAAACTCGATGCTTTAGAGCAACAGGATCAGAATCTGTATGATTCGTTGTCTGTCGATATCTGGGCACTAGCAAAAACGATTGAAGAGTTTCAGCCTGGGTTTTGGTCGGCGTTTATGAAGAATCGCGAAAAAGCCCTCAAGAGCTTTATCAATGACGTTCTGCGCAGCAAACCAAGCCCCACGCGCCAACAGCCACCGCACCCATTTCTAGACTAGCGATGTGTTAGCTAGATGTATTCACTCAATTGGTGGTGCCCGAATTATCTGCACCTAGGTCTTTTAACCGTTGCAGGGCAAATAAGGCTGCCTCAGCTACACTAGGATTAGCGTCTTTTGCCAGATAGTTCAGCGCTGAAATGCTCTTCGGACTGGGAAGATGACCCAATGCCTCGGCTAATCGTTGTCGCACAAGCCAGTCATCAGACTGAGCAAATTGCAGCAGCCGATCAATGGCATCCACGGCCCCAATTTCCCCCAAGGCTGCGATCGCGGCCTGTTGCAGCACAACTTCATCACTGTCAAGTGCTTGCATCAGCACATTATAGGCGCGGGGGTCTTTGAGATTGCCCAAGGATACAGCAGCACTAAAGCGCACCAGCCAATCAGTATCTTCGTAGAAGGCACGGCAGAGTGGCTCAAAGGCTCGAATATCTCCCAAGTAGCCCATAGCGCCCGCAGCATCCGCTCGAATTCCATAGTCAGGATCCGTTTCCAACAGCCGAACTAGAATGGGATAGCATTCATCGGTTTGCTTTAAACCTAGGGCAAACACTGCCATGGAACGTACTTGCAGATTTTTATCATTCAAAACTTTTTTGATCAGGGGAACCGCATCCGCAGCGTCTACATCCCTAAGGGCAGCAAGCGCTAACATGCGATCGCGGGAGTTATCACTGTCTAGTTGAGTTGCAATGGTGGTCAGGTCAGGAGAGGTCATTGGATCCGTCAATTGTAGTGACTAGAGATTTAACAAATATTTACATACTCGTAGTGTGCCACATTTTGTGAGCACTAGCGATGAACGAAATATTGGCATTGAGAATCTGCTTCTATCAGTCACATCAAGATTAGCGATCAATTAGCGATCAAAATGGAAAACATGCAGTAGAGTTTTACAGATTCCCATAGTCCCATAGTATAGTAAAAGTGTACGTAGTTGTTTTGTACTTCCCCGGCCCTAACTTATTGTCTGTAGCCCATATCCGTAATCCGTAGCCTGTGTACGTCAAGCGCGTCGAACTTTCTAACTTCAAGTCCTTTGGCGGCACAACTTCGGTTCCGCTGCTACCGGGGTTTACGGTAATTTCTGGCCCGAATGGTTCCGGCAAGTCTAACATTCTCGATGCAGTTCTGTTTGCTCTGGGGCTATCGAGTTCTAAGGGGATGCGGGCAGAGCGTTTGCCAGATTTAGTGAACCATGCCCAAATGACCAAAGGGCGATCAGTTGTTGAGACAAGTGTTAGTGTCACCTTTGACATAGAACATACTGATTTAGACTGGCAGGATGAGCAGACTGGAGATGTCAACGATCAGACTTCTCAGCATGGCTCTGGCTCAGAGAATAGGTCAAGGCAGAGTAGCTCAGAGCATTCCAATTCTGTTACAACTCCAGCAACTGCTGCTACGGAATGGACTGTTACCCGACGGCTGCGGGTTACCCAACAAGGAGCTTATACTTCTAACTACTACTTCAATGGTCAACCCTGCACCTTAGCAGAGTTACACGAACAGCTACGGCGACTGCGAATTTATCCAGAGGGCTACAATGTGGTGCTCCAGGGGGATGTCACGGGCATTATCTCCATGAACCCACGAGAACGGCGAGAGATTATTGATGAACTAGCCGGGGTAGCCGCCTTTGATCGCAAAATCAGCCAAGCTAAGGAAAAGCTAGATGCTGTGAAGGAGCGGGAAGACAAATTCCGAATTGTGGAGGCAGAGCTAATTGCCCAACGCGATCGCTTAGCACAGGATCGGATTAAGGCACAAAAATACCAAAACCTGCGGCAAGAACTAGAGGAAAAGACTCAGTGGGAAGCTGTAATTCACTACCGTCAGACCCTAGCAAACCAACAGCAGTTGGCAGCGCAAATTGAAGCTGACGATCGTCGCCACCAAGACCTAACTGTCCAATTAGCCAGCTTGGCGACAGAGATTCAGCAGATAGGAGCAACCTTAGAGCAACTCAATGCCCGGGTGAAGGCTATGGGGGAAGAGGAGCAACTGTCACTTCAGGCTACGTTGGCAACCCGCGAAGCAGAGTTGCGGCAACTCCAGCGCCAAGAGCAAGAACTGACCATTAGTAGCCAGCAGTTGGATCAGCAGTTGCACCACACTCAGCAAGACTTGCAGACCGTGCTGTCTCAGTTAGAAGAGCTAGCGCATCAGCAGCAACTAGAAACCATGCGTTTAGAAGACCTACGCACAGAGCGCGATCGTGCTCGGCATCGTCTAGACCAGAGTCGTGGTGCAGCCAGTGCCATAGCTGCCGCCTCTGAAGCTTGGATCCAGCAACAAACCCAACTCCGTCATCAGATTGATGCTCTCCTTAGCACCGTAGAACCTCAACGGGCTGAGCAGGCAAGGCTACAGGAGCGTGTCACCCAACTCAGCCAGCAACTCCAAGAGCAGCAGCAGATGTTAGCAAGCCTAACCGAAGAAATTGCTGCCAAGCAGCAGCAAACCGAAGCGGCTGACCAGCTCAACCAAGCAGCCCAACAGCAAGTGCAGACCCTGGTGCAGATTGTGGCAGACTTGGAGCAAGCAGTAGCCATGCACCAACAGACCCAAAGCCGCTTGCTGCAAGAACAACGGGACAAACAGCGCAAGCTTGACAAGCTAGAAGCCCAAGCCCAAGCGATGCAAGAGTCGCAAGGAACAGGAGCAACTCGCCTAATTTTGCAACTGGGATTGCCTGGAGTCTGTGGATTGGTTGCTCAACTGGGACGGGTAGATCCACGCTATCAGCTTGCCTTGGAAATTGCAGCCGGAGCGCGACTGGGACACTTGGTAGTGGAGGATGACAGTGTGGCAGCAGCAGGAATTGAACTGCTGAAGCAACGGCGGGCAGGACGAGCGACCTTTTTGCCGCTCAACAAGCTGGCTCCTGCTCGATCTCCTGGGCCTACGATTGATGCTCCTGGCTTTGTGGACTATGCCGTGAACTTAATTGAGTACGATCGTCGCTACCAAGACGTATTTGCCCATGTATTTGGATCCACCGCCGTATTCACTACCCTAGAGGATGCCCGTCGTTGTCTGGGGCGCTATCGCATGGTTACCCTAGATGGGGAGTTGTTGGAAACCAGCGGAGCTATAACCGGAGGCAGCAGTGACAGCCGCTATCAGTTGCACTTCGGCACGGTGGATGCCGGTGAGTCGGCAGAAATATCAGCCATCAGGCAGCGGTTGCAGGAAATTGAGCAGGTGCTAGAGCGGTGCGATCGCGACCTTACCCAAGCCCAAGCCGCCCTCAAGCAGCATCAGCAGCAACTGGTAGAAGCTCGTCAACAGCAGCGAGAAGCCCAGATTCACCTCCAGCAACATCAGCGCGATCGCGCCAACCTTGACCAGCAGCAGCACCACTTGCACAGCCACTGGGAACGATCAACCCAAGAGCTAGCTATCGCTGAGCAGCGTCTAGCAGTTCTAGCGACAGATCTACCCCAAGCCGAGCACCAGCTTGACCAATGGCGACGAGAATTGAACGAGCTAGAACAATCCCAAAACCATAGCCAGTGGCAACAGATTCAGACAACTCTGCGAGCACAGGAAGCCGAATTGCAAGAGCGGGAATTAGCAGTGCGATCGTCGGAACAACGCCTGAGCGATTTAGACAATCAGCAACAGCGCCTTCAGGAAAAAGCCCAGCAACTCCAGTTACGGATTCAGGATATTCGCCAGCAACAGACCCAAGGGTTGAACCAACAAGCAGCCTTAAGTCAACAATTGCTGACGATGACTAGCGAGATTAGCCAACTGCAGGCAGCGCTAGCCCAGTTAGAGCAAACTTTAGCAACCGTAAAACAAGAGCGCGATCGCACCGAGCGGCAGTGGCGAGAGCGTCAAGCTACCTATCAACAGTTGGCTTGGGAGCAACAAAAACTCCAGGAAACCTTGCAGACCCGGCGCATGGACTTGGTTACTATCAATGAGCAACTCCAGAGCCAATGGGAAGAACTGCCCACACCCCTACCAGATATTCCTGATCTAGACAATACCCCAGATTTAGTAGCACGGTTGGCCTCATTGCAGCATGAGTTACGATCGCTGCAAAAACGGATCCAAGCCATGGAGCCAGTCAATATGCTGGCCCTGGAGGAATACGAGCGCACCCAAGAGCGGCTAGATGACCTGAGCAAAAAATTAACGATCCTAGATGAAGAGCGCACAGAACTGTTGTTGCGCATTGAGAATTTCACGACCCTGCGTCAACAAGCCTTTCAAGAAGCCTTTGATGCAGTTAATGAGAACTTTCAGGCTATCTTTGCAGAATTGTCCGATGGTGACGGACGGCTACAGCTTGATGATCCCAGTGACCCCTTTAATAGTGGCTTAAATCTGATTGCCCACCCCAAGGGGAAACCCATCCAACGCCTCGCCTCCATGTCTGGGGGAGAAAAATCCCTAACGGCGTTGAGCTTTATTTTTGCCCTACAGCGCTATCGCCCCTCTTCCTTTTATGCTTTTGATGAAGTAGATATGTTCCTAGATGGGGCAAACGTAGAGCGATTAGCTAAAATGATCAAGAAACAAGCACAGCACGCACAGTTTATAGTAGTAAGTCTAAGACGACCTATGATTGAATCTGCGGAGCGTACCATTGGGGTAACCCAAGCTCGTGGTGCCTATACGCAAGTCTTGGGAATTAAGCTTCAAAGCGCGTCTGTGTAACATTAGACCCTGTTTAGGACATGATATCCGACAAAATTTGGCAACGGTCTGACTTTTTGGGAACCCAAGTAATCACTCGCGATACGGGCAAGCGCTTAGGCGTAGTGAGCC
>JANWZG010000054.1:0-2465 GCA_025054735.1 Cyanobacteriota bacterium
CTATCCCCGATCGCACGGTAATGCCATATCCGCCGCTACCGCCTGCGAGCGCTGTATTCGTGCCCGTGGCAGTAATATTACCCCCAATAGAAGCAACTGACCCCTCAAGCGCTATGCCCGATTGACTGCCACCATTAGTAGTACCATCAAGGGATATGGTGCCTGTAGTGGTTCTTACACGACTGCCCGTTCGCAACCAGATACCAATACCCCCCTGGCTTGAACCAGTGAGGTTAGTAGCACCAGTATTTGATTCAATGAGGGCTGTTGCCTGTAATCTAATTCCTGATTCATTCCCGCTGTGACTACCTGCAATAGTAACGTTACCGCCGTTTGTGAGTAAGGCATTTTGCAGGCTAACACCACTACCACCAGATGTTCCCACTGTCGCTGCATTGTTGCCAACAATCTCTACATTTCCACCATTGGTGGTCAGAAATGCACCTGCTTCTACCCCAGAAGATTGCCTATTGTTGGTACTGCCGAACAGTTGCACATTGCCACCACCCGTGGTGAGAAATCCGCCTTGTAGACTCACACCATAGCTGTTGGTGCTGTTGCCTGTAATGCTAATAGCACCAGCACCTGTTGTGGTAATTGTACTGAATTTCAGCTCAACACCATTGGCTAATGGAGCGCTGCCGGTGCTATTGCCAACTATGGTGATATTGCCACCCGTTGACGCAATAATCCCAGGTACAGCCACGCCCCTAGCGGTACCTGAAGAGCCAGAGACCGCAATATCCCCACTGCCAGAGTCAACCAGTCCACGAATTCGGGTGCCAATCCCTTCAGTCGCTGGTGCAGTGGCCGTATTCACCCCTTGAATGGTAATCGTGCCACCGTTGGAGCGCACCAAGCCAAAGGCTTCGCCAATATCTACTCCAGAGAAGCCGATCGTTGTAAACGGAATTATGCCCCCGCTGGCTGAGCTGCCTTGGAGGGTAATCGCTCCTCCGTTAGATTCAATACTGCCATTGCGAACATACAAACCACTGCGATTAACACTATTACCTGTTAATTGAATGGTTCCGCCAGCAGTAACTACATTACCTCCAGCTAGGTGAATGCCCCATGCGTCGGTACCTGTGCCAGTAAACTGAATTGTGCCCGTTGTGGAACTTACGCCCCCAAAGATGTGAATACCTGCTGGTTCAGAGGGATCAAAAGGACCAACACTGCTGCCCAGAAAGGTGATGTTGCCAGCTCCGGACGAAACCCTGATACCACCACCCTGAATCTCGATACCGCGCCCACTGCTAGCATGGCTACCTGTAAACGTGATATTTCCGCCAGCCGAGGCGATCGTGCCATTATTAACCCAAATCCCTTGCCCGTTGCCGCCAATACCCGTGTTGGTACCTGTCAAGGTAATAGCACCACCACTAGATGTGATATTGCCATCGATAATAATGGCACGGCTACCTGCGTCTGTCGTGCTACCAACAATGGTGATAGCTCCCCCACCAGAGTCAATCGGCACCCCAGAGCGCACCCAGACTCCTGAGCCAGCCCTGAAGGTAATGGCTCCGCCGTGGGTACTGATAGCAGCGGCATCAATAATCAAGCTGCCGTCATTGTTGTTATCGAAATCAGCATGGAAGACAAGGTTCAGACTATCGCCACCTGGAACTGAGTCTTGAATGGTTCTGCCAGCCCCAAACGATATATTTCGCCCTGCTCGCAGTTCTAAGGTTTTTCCGGTACCAATCCCGTTGAAGTCTAGATTGCCATCCCAACCAATATCGTTGGTTGCTTCTAAGATGACTGAGTTAGACAGCAGCAAATTGTAGATGGAATTGGTACCGGTTGCTTGCCCACCGGGGTCTTCTAAGGGATCCCCAAACCCAGCACCCCAAATAAAAGGGTTGTTGTCTGCCATGTTACCCGGTGAGGCAAATCCACCCCCGTCACCAATGTAAATATCTGTGGGATCCAGCAAAAGGGTACCGACACGCCCTAGGGGAGCTGAGGTGTCTGTAAAGCCAGTAAACAGTAGGGAGTTTTTTCCAGATACCTCTACAAAGCCGCCATCACCCCCCAGTGATCCACCTCTGGCTGTGATGGTGCCACTGAAGCGGGTGGTGTTATCTGCCCAGACGATCGCCCGCCCGCCGTTACCCCTGCCCAGGGCATCAACCCGAATTGTAGAGGTGGCATCCACCACTGTAAATTGCGCATTGGGAACAGACCCTTGCCCTTTATAGTCCCCGCCGATGCGCACTATGCTACCGTGACCCGCATGGGACGCATCGATCGTGGCTGAGAATAGACCAACCCGATCGCCCAGCACCGCTACCTGGGATGTAGGCATTGATGCAGAGCTTGTTGAACTGGCAACCGATAACTCACCAGTGACGATCGCCGTTCCTGGGGACGCTGGTACTAAGGCTCCAGAATTCACCAAGCGCACCGTTCCATCGGCTTCAACAGATAGACCTGTTGCCTGCGAGGTCAACCCACTA
>JANWZG010000054.1:2475-13226 GCA_025054735.1 Cyanobacteriota bacterium
GTCAATAGGGCGGGTAAGGAAGTAGGGGAGAACGGAAACAGAGCAGTCTGAGTTTGCCCTCCGTGCTCTGTGCTCCATCTTGCAATCTCCAGGCTTAACAGGCTGCTAGGCTGTGACAACCGCACAAGTGAGGTTCCAGGCACAGCCAGTGTTGTAATGGATCCGTTAGGGGCTGTTAATGTTCCTGTATTAATAACAGTTCCCCCTAGCAAGGTTAAGGATTGTCCATGGTTGACCGCCAACGATCCGGCGTTGACGATGCTACCCGGTTGCAATGTATTGAACTGGAAGTGAGTAGGGTTGCCTATGAGGCTAGCGTAATTGTTGGGGCCGATCGCATGGAACCAATGATCAGCACCAAACCCAACACCTGTGGCACTAGTAGCTGTAAACGAAGCAGGAATGTTGAGGCTAGCATTCTGCCCAAAAATAATACCCGCTGGGTTGAGGAGATAAAGATTAGGATTACCACCCGTTACTTGGATTAGGCCATCAATAATAGATGGATTGCCCCCAACAACTCGACTAAGAATGTTCTGCAAATCTGGAGTTGCTAAAAAGTTGGCTGTCTGTTCCGGACTTAAACCAAATTGCTGGAAACTATGAAATAGGTTGGCACCAGATTGTGTACCACCACCAATGTTGAAATAGTTGCCATTGGGAGTAACGATTGTACCTGTGCCATCCGTAGCAGGGAGAACAGATTGTGCAAAGGCGACACTTGTATTCTTAGTTGCCAAGACTGCCAATATTGCCAACGGCAGTAGCAGGTAGTTTCCTGATTTACTCGTCATAATTGCCATCTGCTAGCTGTTATGTACCCTCATGCCTTAGCCCTAAATTGCTGACGTAGATGCATGTTCCTTGCTTACACAGTGAGCCAACCCTGAAAAAGATCTTCTACACCAAACTTCTACAAAAGTACATGAAATTGAGCTTTCTACTAAAAGGCCTTATCTAGGCTAGTTTGTCGTTGTAGGAAATGATAGAAAGTTCCAATTGTACAATTCTGCAAATCAAGTCAATTTTGGGAATTTAGCATCTTCCTTAGAGGCACTTAACAGATAACTCCAGATAACTAGTACAACTCATTCATTGGCATACGACCCATTCAACTCATCTTTCAGATAAACACAATTAACTAATGTGCAATAACCATGAATGGCAATCCAATTAATCTGTAATTAACTGCATAAAGTGAAGTAAAAATTGCCCATGCATGACAAAATCAATCCACTTCAATAAGTGCTGCATAAGGCATAAAGGGCGCAAACAATACCCTATCTAGAGTTGATTATTGAATAAAACTAGTTAACACTAGCTGAAAAGGGTGGATATTAGCTAATCACACCAATTCAAGTTACTGATAAGAACATTCGAGAATGTTACGGAGACGCACTACGAAGCATTGCATAGGGTGATATTACGCAACGCCCTAAGATTACTTAGCATTTTAGAAGAATGTGCGTAAAAAAGTTACGCGAAATGTACGGGTATTTATGAAGTTTTGATGAATTCTATGTGGAGTGTTAGCGCCCTTACCATCATGAATCGAGAAGTATAAACACAGAGTAACCACTTTTTGAAGTGGCACATTACACTAGCACAATATGCAGAAATCTCGTGCAGCTAGCAATTACTCAAGATCTCTGCTAAACAATTAGCAACCTCTTTAGCTGTGGCGTGGCGACATTCAACTCTAGGGTTAACTAATTTGATCAAAAAGTCTTTTATGGCTGGATGCAGATTTGGAATGAGCTGAATTGAGAGTTGAAACTCATTATCAACAGGCTTGTAGAACTTGCTAGGCGGCTGGCCTGTTAATAGATAAATCAAGACTGTGCCGATCGCATACAAGTCAGAGGCCGGAACAGCATGTCCTTCCTGTTGTTCTGGAGCAGCGTAGCTTTCCATCTCAATGTGGGTATCAGCCTCTAAACCGACAACCCTAACAGCCCCTACATCCAGAACTGCGATTTCGTAGCTACCATGACGATTGTTACGGCGTATCAGGTTGTTTGGTCGGAGGTTACAGTGCAGGATAGGTGGATCTAGGGAATGAAGATAATCCAGCGTGTTACAAACCTCAATCATCCATTGAATAGCCTGACGTTGGGGAACTTTGCCATTGGCAGCTACATAGTTGGCTAAGGTCTGGCCGTAGATCATTTCCATTGCTAGATAGGGCTGACTAGCAATAGAGAAAAAGTCAATAAATTGCGGAATGCTGGGATGATGCAAGCGACTAAGAACTGTAGCTTCGTGTTCAAACATGCCAATCGCTTCTGGATCGCCTAACCAATCAGCGTTAACCGTTTTTAGGGCTACTGTTTGACCGTTACGCCAAGCTAGGTAGGTAATAGCAACTCTACCTTGACCAACTACATCAACAACTTGATAGTCTGCAACCTGCTTTAGTACCCGTAGGGGCTTGCCAGTACTGAGATCGAACCGAAGGTCAACGGACTCCATCTCATGGCTGCTATGGGGGTGCCCAAGCTGCATCTCAATGTTAGGTGGCTCTACAGCCAATAGTGGCATTGCTGCTAAGTCAGGGTCAGTAATGGGAAAAAAGTGGTCTGGTAATTGATCATTACCCACAGCTTGCTGAGGAGATGGGGGAGGAGCTAGAGGCTGGTTAAGTAGAGCATGGGGTCCAGGGATAGTTTTTTCCGTGTCACCAGCCTCTGCGGTATCTGGAGTTAGCCCCAATAGACTGCCAGATACTGGAACAGCACTGCTTTTAGGTAGGCTTTCAATCGACTTGTCTCCCAGATGGATTTGGATTTTAGGGCCAGAGCGTGCTAACCGCAGAATTGTGCCATCAACGACTGGAACTTGGGTGATGCGCTTACCATCCAAGTACGTGCCATTGGTGCCCAAGTTAATTACTTCCCATTCGGAACCATTACACCGTAATTCGGCATGGTGACGGGAGACAACAGCACTGTAAAGGATTACATTGTTGTCAGTCCCCCGCCCAATCCGAATGACTGCTTCGTTGGCAAACGTCCAGCTTTGGACAGGTGTATTCTTTACAGGGTGGAGTAAAGTGAGATGAATCACATTAACAACTTAAGACTCAAACTAGTCGCACTTTTTATAGGAAGTCAAAGGATAGATCCTGATTTCCCTATACCCATCCTACGTTGATCAGAACTATTCGTAACAGGAACTCCAGATGGATGCTCGTGACTGTAGGTACTTGTGGGTATATCTGCCCTATAGTAGCGGATATTCGAGATGTCTGCGTAAGGAGTCTTGAACCTTACCCTACGTCCTTCA
The DNA here is from genome assembly GCA_025054735.1 of Cyanobacteriota bacterium. Taxonomy (NCBI): domain Bacteria; kingdom Bacillati; phylum Cyanobacteriota; species Cyanobacteriota bacterium. Next base: position 5,761 of record JANWZG010000054.1, read on the forward strand.
TATATAGATGAGGCGAGTGAGCGCTATCAGCACCATGGGTTAACTCTTGGGCGATCGTTGCTTGGGCTGCCATCACTAGCAGTTCTAATTTGGTGTTGTTGCTGACTTGGGAATGAAGGGTGTCTCATAGGCTAATGATACTAGCCGTGACGGAGGATGTTAGAGTAGCGGGCAGATAAACCAAGTAAGAGATTGGCCCATAGAAAGTATCGAGCAGGGGGCCTTGACCGACCAGTTGATAAATTTTGTAACCATTGGTGAGGGCGATCATAGGAGCCAGCCTTGCACCACTCCAATACAGATGAGGTGTAATCAAGATTTGGTAAAGGGATGACTGGATGGTTGCTAAGAGTACAAAGGGTAAGCCAGCAACCACCAGACGATCGCTGAGGGGCGGCTTTGGCTGAGCGCTTAGACAGCCAAAACCCCAGCAGGGTAGCTGTTGTTAAGCAAAGAAAGAACCCTAGTGAACCGAGCAGTCGAGTATCCATAGGGGCGTGATCTCACATAATCTCATTAGTTGCTAGGCGGCAAGTTGGCGGGTGCTACAATTCTAAGCTCGTAGGCGAAGTTACTATTCTCTGTAGGCATGTCGCCAATGCCGTCGGCAATCAAGTCAAAGGCCAAGTAATAGGATCCAGGGGGGAAAATGAGTGGTAATACACCGATCGCCGATCCAGTCTGGCCTGGTGCTACAGAACTAGACAAATACAGCCAGCTTTCCGCGAATTTTTCTCCTGCTAGAGTAAACACCGATGCTCGGACTCTGGTCTCTCCTTGGCCTAGGGCGGCATTGTAACCGTACCAGCGGGAAGTGCCCACATTTTCCACAATCGCGGTTAACAATGCTCCGGTCTGGTAAGTCCCGGTTACTATTGGACTCAGAGGCACCCCTTGTTGATTGCCCACCTGCACCAGCTTAGCCCGTAAACCCCGCTGATAGTCGGGCTTGTGTACAGGTGGCTTGACCAGACGATGGAGTAGAGCATTGGCATGACGGCGAATTTGGTTGTCTTGAAAATCCCAGAGGCGTGATCGATGCACATCTACATCTAGGGGTACCTCGTTCCAGACGTTGGGAGTCAACGATCGCCGACCTGCTGCTCCTGACGCTAGCCCGAAGGTGCCCAATACTTGGGTTAAGACCGAAAATGCCAGCAATACTGAGAACAGTAATGATAGCCGGGGAGTCTCTCCCAGCCAGCGCCGACTGACTACTGTGCCCTCCGCAAGGGTGTAGTTGATTAGATAGCAAAGGGTAGGCAGCACATCCGTCATAAAGCGAGGGCCATAACAATGGCCTGCCCACCAGATAGTGTAAAAGCAATAGGTAATAAAGATGAGAAAATGACTACTGCTCAGGCACAGCAGTAGCTGCTCATGGGGCTGGTGGCGATGCCTAAAGGCTATGACTAGGCCAGGGATAGCAAAGATTACGATCGGCGAGAACAGAAGCAATCCCCGACTGGGACTGATGAGTAGCCCTGCTAAACTCTCTAGAAACTGACTAGCAGTAAAGCGATAGACAGAGCCGACGATTGACCCATATCCTCCTGACAAGTTGCCAAAGTAGTACCAGTTCCAGGCAAGCCCTGGTACAGCAGAGAGTAACCCTACAAAAAAGGGCATAGCCTGCCAGCGGTACTTAGCAACCACGTACACCAAGAGGGCGATCGTGACAATGCTGCTTGTAGGGCGAATGGATGGTAACAGGCCAACAGCACCCCCGGCTAACCCTAACCAGAGGAGGCGATAGCGGGGTACAGCTTGGTGCGATCGCAAGAGACAAACCCAAGCACTCAAAGTCATGAGGTTAGAGATGCCATGTTGCCAGAGTCCCTGAGAACTGGTAACCCAGGTATTGGTGGCAAAGGCAAAGATAGCCGTAGTGACTAAACTAATCCCCCGACTGAACTGAACCCGACTAACCAGGTAAAATAGCCCAACGGATAAGGCAGTAGTGATGGTAGCGGCTAGTTTTTCAAACAGGAGGCGATAGGTGTCAAAACTGCCATCAACCAGGTTTAAAGGCGTGCCAGTGAGTTTGAGATAAAGGTAAAACAGCAGGTAAAGTGGAAAGGTGACGATCGCCGGGCCAATGGGATAATGGGATGTCAGGTGTCCGTTCGCAGCTTCGACAAAAAATCCGTAGGGGCGGAGCATCGAAGGAATCTCCGCCTGCCGCATGATGTCGAAGTGTAGTGTGTGATATTCCAGCAGGTTGAATGCTAAAAGAGTATTGGGCACTGTGTCGCCAGAGCCGATCGTTATCCCATTCGCTAGGTAAATAAAACTGCTTACCAAGAGAATGGCTACAAACTCAAGGATGGCTAACGTACAAGCGCAATGAACCGGCATGGCGGAAGCTCTGGACAGTACGGATTCAGCATACCCATAAACCTGTCTACGGTGTGCATCGTGCCTGGAGTGTTGCTATTGCTTGCAGAGTCCAGCCCAAACTACTCTTGACCTTATAGTTTCACAACAACCTGGATAAAGCCAGAGGCTAAGTCATCAAAAATACATTCTAATAAGTTGACCTGATCCTTACTCAGTAACGATTTGAAGGTCAAGGCCGAGGCAAGCCATGTCAAATCATCGCAGGTAATCTTACCTTGCATCAGGATATTGATTAAATACTGCTTAAACCCAGTTGAATGCTGGACATCATAGTCAATTTCGTGCAGTTTCTCTAGAATGGTGTGCATGGCTGACCTTGATAATAGCAATGACGTGTTCAGGAACATTCTCACCTTACCGATTGCCGTCAGAGGGAAACATCAGCCATATGTCAGAAATCATTCCATTCAGAAAACGATGACCCGCTACTAGAGCGAGATTACAGCTCTGTGAGGATTTGGTAAAGTTCCGGACGTCGATCGCGAAAGAATCCAAAGGCGTTACGCATGTGCTGACTTAGGGCTAAATCTAACTCTGCACAGATAACCCCTTCCTCGCTCCTTCCTAGCTCTGCCAACTTGTCGCCCCGATGATTACAAATGAAGGAGGATCCGTAGAAAGTCTGTCCGCCTTCGGTGCCTACGCGATTAGCAGCTACTATAGGAATCATATTGGCAACAGCATGACCAATCATCACCCGCTGCCAAGGATCCTTAGTATCTAGTTCTGGATCGTGAGGTTCGCTGCCGATCGCTGTGGGATACAACAACACCTCTGCCCCCATTAAGGTCATGGCACGGGCACATTCAGGAAACCACTGATCCCAACAAATGCCAACTCCGAGTTTACCAAAGCGGGTCTGCCATACTCGGAAGCCAGTATTGCCAGGGCGAAAGTAAAACTTCTCTTCGTAGCCAGGGCCATCGGGAATGTGGCTCTTGCGATAAATTCCTAACAGGGTACCATCAGCATCCACGATCGCTACGCTGTTGTAATAGACTGGGCCTGCCTGCTCAAAAAACGAGACAGGGATCACCACCCCCAGTTCAGCCGCCAGTTGCTGGCAATGGGTAATGGTGGGATGTCCCTTGGCAGGTTGCGCCAATCGGTAATAGTCTTCGCGCTCTTCTCGACAAAAGTAGTGGCTTTCAAACAGTTCTGAAGGTAGAATCACCTGTGCCCCTTGGGCTGCAGCTTCTCGGATGAAGTGGCTAACGTGGCTAAGGTTGGTAGCAACCTTGGTTGTCAATTCACATTGAATAGCTGCGACAGTAAGCTTAGACATGGTTAGCAATAATCATGGAGAGACAGATGCAATGTCTGCAAATCTTAACGCTTGCATAACATCTGGTGAGCTGTTTGGGCAAGGTAGTGAATCTCACCTAAGTCAGGGGCTGTTGCACCGTTTAGACTAGCACCTGTCTGCAACCACAGCAAATATTCGACATTACCGGCTGGCCCTAGTAGTGGTGACCATGTTAGCCCTGCATAGTGCCAGCCCACCTCTTGACCAGCTTGAAGCACAGCATGGATGGCCTCTGCTTGGTCACGACTGTCTCGTACAACCCCCTTTTTGCCAACGCGATCGCGCCCCACTTCAAACTGCGGCTTCACCAACATCACCACTTCCTTGGGGGCAGCTAACAATCGCCACAGGGCAGGCATAATTTTTGTCAGGGAAATAAATGACACATCCACTACCCCCAAAGTAGCCCAACGGGAGTGATCAGCATAGACCTCGCCATAGAGATCAGTAGGTTGCAAGTGCCGCAGGTTGGTGCGTTCTTTGAGTACCAGGCGTGGATCTTGGCGCAGTGTCCAAGCCACCTGTCCGTAGCCCACATCGATGCCATAAACTTGTTTGGCTCCTGCTTGCAGCAGACAATCGGTGAACCCCCCTGTGGAGATGCCGCCGTCTAGACAAATACGATCAACGACTCTGATGGCAAACGTAGTTAAGGCTTTGGCCAATTTTTCTCCTCCACGGGACACATAGGGCGATCGCTGCTTCACTTGGATCTCGACCGTAGAGGGCACTTCCATGCTTGGTTTATCTACCACCTGTTGATCTACCATGACCTCGCCCGCTTGGATTAGCCGTTGTGCCTGTTGACGCGACTCACAAAGGTTTCGCTCCACTAGTAGTTTGTCGAGACGCTGTTTTGCCATAATGCTGAAGAGACAATCCCTATTGCCTACTGTAGTCCCAATGTACGCCTACGCACTGGTAAAAATGACGGATGCTGCCCTGGTGTTGCCTAAAGGAATAGTGGGGGAGTTGCATTTGCTGGGAACCGAAGATCTAGGAGCGATCGTCGAGCCAGCTCTGTCTATTACTGACATCCAACAGGACGATGAGCTACTGATGCAAGCTGTACTACACCACGATCAAGTTATCCGAGCCGTATTTCAACAAACTCCTCTCTTGCCTCTGCGCTTTGGCACCCAATTTACCTCCGCTGCGGTGTTATTGGCACACCTGCAAGCAGAAGCCGACACCTACCTCAGCCGACTAGCCCACCTAGCGGACAATGCTGAATATACCCTGAAGCTCATTCCCCAGCCTATGCCAGAGGAACCAATAGATTTATCCACTGCTAAGGGACGAGATTATTTCTTGGCGAAAAAGCAGCGTTACCAAGCCCAGCAAGACTGGCTCCAACGGCAAGCAACTGAGTTGACCGAGTTACAGCAGGCGATTGTCCGTTGTTACCCTACCCAACTGGATAATAATCCCCAAGATGGTCAACACCGTTGGCATATCTTGGCTCCCCAACCTGCCCCAACCCTACTGGAACAGGTGAAAATGTGGCAGGCTCAGTATCCTCACTGGGCAATTCACCTGAGTGAAGCTTTGCCTCCCTATCACTTTGTGTGAAGTAAGCGTGTAAAGTGACACCATTTTTCTCCAAAAGCCACTACGTAACCTACCAGCTCGTAAATAAGTCCGTTCTACAAGCTATCTGTAGCCGTAGTATGGAGAAGTAGTAATATCTAGAGACAAGCGTTGCCAGGTTACTTGATTGCAGATAGATATAGTCGTTGCAAGCTAGCTTGAAACACCTGCCCTTACCCCCAGCCCCCTCCCGGAGCGGGCAAGGGGGCTTAAATGTCTTTTTCTGATCTGGAATGACTGTACCATCAACCAATCAACATAAGTTGCTGTCTAGGCTTGACGAGAGTAGTATTCCACCACTAGCAGTTCATTGATTTGCAGGGCAACCCATTCCCGCTCTATGATGCCAGTGACCTTGCCAATCAATTTCTCTTTATCCAGTTCCAAGTGGCTGGGGATATTAGCCAGACCGGGATATTGCAAGTTCTGCACCACTAATTGGCGAGATGCTTCGCGATCGCGCACACTAATGACATCACCAGGACGGCACTGATAGCTAGGAATGTTCACCACCCGATCATTCACTCGAATATGCCCGTGGTTCACCAACTGGCGAGCTGCTGGAATTGTAGGAGCCATACCCAAGCGAAATACTGTATTGTCTAGCCGCATTTCTAGCAGTTGCAGCAGCACTTGACCTGTCGAACCACTAACGCGCCGCGCTTTCCGAACATAGCGCAACAATTGTCGTTCGGTTAGTCCGTAGTTGTAGCGTAGCTTCTGCTTTTCGTCTAGACGAACTGCGTACTCAGACCGCTTCTTGCGGTTTTGCCCATGTTGCCCAGGTGGATATGCCCGACGAGCAGCCTTACGAGTTAGCCCTGGTAGCTCACCCAACCGTCGGATAATTCTGAGGCGAGGACCTCGATAGCGCGCCATATACCTCCATTCATTGTCAACTTTTGCTCAGCCTATCTAGTATAAGCTGTAGAGAGAATTTTCACCATCCACATATCTCCAAAAACTAGATAGCTATGAAAGCTGTTCTGATTGCCTTGGTGAGAGGCTACCGGCTGTTAATTTCGCCACTGTTTCCACCAGTTTGCCGCTTTCAGCCGACCTGTTCGCAATATGCGATCACAGCGATTGAGCGGTTTGGGGCAGTGCGTGGCAGTTGGTTGACCTGTTGCCGCATTTCTCGGTGCCATCCCCTTCACCCTGGTGGCTATGACCCTGTGCCTACAGAGTTACCCAAGTTTGGCTGGATTGGGTCAGCTAATCATGCATCCCGTGACCACGATCGAGCTTAGGCTTGCACCTCTTCCCAAGCAATTTCAATCGCAGCTCGGTCTTTCATAGCTTGTTCTAGTAACACAATCAGCGAACGATCAGCACCAGCACTCTTGAGGAAGTCGATCGTTGTCTCATCTACACAATAGTCCACATCACCAGCACTGGTTTCATCTAACTGATCTTGCAACATCCTTAGCTGGCGATCATTAATCCGACCAACTACGGTACCGTCTACTCTGTCATACAGCTTAATCATCGGTTATATCCTTGGCTATACCCTTGATGTCCTAACTGATAGTCTGAATTGCCTGCGATCAACAATTCCTGAAATGGTTGAGAGAAGCCTCACAACTTACCTTAACAGCTTACGCGAGTTACTGATTTGCTCACGCTAATTTGCCAATGTGCATAGCATTAGGCGATCATTCAGCATATCGGCACCCGTGGGTTCCAGCCTCAACTTTCTATCGATGCTATTGTCCCACGCGCCCTAGAATAGCTTTCTATTGTAGTTTTGCGGGGTTCTCGAAACCACATCAACCTTATCTCTGGGAAAACACGGATCACCGCTATGGCTTCAAGTTCATCTCCCGGTTTGCGTAGAGTTGGTCTTTTCGGCCTATCTACCCTATCTTCTCGAATGATGGCAGTGGGCATAGCGATCACTGTTGGGTTTTTGGCCATTGCCATTGTGGCTCCTCTGGGTCAGCATTGGGGATGGCTTCAAGATCCAACCGATGCACTCCTAAACCCTATCCATGAACCGCCGTCTTTCCGGCATTGGTTCGGCACTACTCGTCAAGGCTATGATGTCTTTGCCCGAACGCTGGTTGGCAGCCAAGCGGCATTAACTGTTGTGCTCCTGGCAACACTACTGAGTTTGGTGATAGGTGTGCCCTTGGGTATGGTCAGTGGCTATTTGGGAGGCCGCTTGGAT
>JANWZG010000055.1 GCA_025054735.1 Cyanobacteriota bacterium
ATAGGGCTGCCATCCAAGGGCGATCGGGCTTCGACAATGATTTCTGCCCGCAACACTTCTTCGGGAATATCATCGGGGGGTGGCAGTGCCCTAACCGCAGGATAGCTCCCTCCAACGATCGCCACGCTCAGCAAAAGACTGTGGATGAGCAGTCGGTTGGTTATCATCATTACTAGCCTCTCTTTTATACCCCATAACTCCATGACTGCTGATATTCTGCCCTATCATCTCCAGGTTTGCCATCATCTGTATGCGTGCGGTCGTCTGATCAAAACCCTATCGACAGAGCAGGTGAACGTGTCTGAAAAAGGGCCAGAGGACTATGTTACCAACATCGATCACGCTCTCGACCAGTACCTGACGGCTGCCTTTGGGCAGATGTTTCCCCAAGATGGCATCATTACGGAAGAAAATGCTCTATCGCGCCAATTATTCTATGCCAACTACGATCGGCTGTGGTTGATTGACCCCTTGGATGGCACAGAAGACTTTATCGCTGGCAAAGCAGACTATGCAGTGATGGTGGGTGTTTTACAAGGTGATCAACCAGTTGCAGGATGGATCTACGCCCCTGCTTACAATCGCCTCTACTACGGTGGATCCCAATGGGGACTGTTTCAGATAGATGGTGACCAAGCTCCGGAACCATTACCCATTCAACCGCCACAGCCCCCCTCTGCTGACCCCTGTCCTATGATTTTGGGCGATCGCGATCGGCACAACTACGGCGATGCCATTCGCTACCACTTGCCCACTGCCCAACTTTACACCCTCGGCAGCTTTGGGTTAAAGGTGTTGGAGGTGATCCAAGGTCGAGCTGGGCTGTATGTTTATCTCAACGGACGAGTAAAACTGTGGGATACAACAGGCCCCTTGGCGCTGGCACAAGCCGCTGGCATTGTCTGCTGTGATTTAGAGGGTAACCCCATTAGCTTTCAGCCCCATGCCATCAATCCAGATAACCTTGCCCATCGCCAGCCGATCGTGATTGGTTGGCAAGCTTATATTGATGCCCTGTTACCTAAACTCCAGAAAGCCGTCAGTCAAGTTAGAGACGCTAGGTAGGCGATCGTTCTGGGGGCTGCTACTGCCAGTTCCCTGCCAATTGTCTCCGGATATGTCATCCTGCGATAATCTGGGAAAAACATCAGCACAGTAACCACAGTGAATTCTATTGCCTCTCTGCTACAAGTATTTGGCAACCGCAAGATGGTTGTCATCCTGTTTCTGGGCTTTGCCTCTGGCTTGCCCCTACTGCTCACCAGCAAGACTCTACAGGCTTGGATGACTGATGCCAAGGTAAGTCTGGCAGCCGTTGGTGCCTTTAGCTTGGTAGCCTTGCCCTATTCCCTCAAGTTTCTGTGGTCGCCATTTTTAGATCGGTTCGTGCCACCGTTTCTAGGCCGACGGCGAGGCTGGCTGGTCATCACTCAAGTGTTGTTGATGGTAACCATTGGTCTATTGGCGTTGCAGCAACCGGAGAAGAACTTGCAATGGGTAGCGATCGTAGCCATACTGATTGCATTTTTTAGTGCTACCCAAGATATTGCTGTGGATGCCTATCGCACTGATGTATTAGAACCCCTGGAAATGGGAGCTGGGGCAGCAATTTACGTCTTGGGCTATCGAATAGCCTTGTTGGTGACCGGTTCCCTAGCGCTAATTTTGGCAGACCGCATTCCCTGGTCAATGGTCTACCTGCTGATGGCGGCGAGTATGGCGATCGGCTTAGTCACAACCCTACTGGCACCAGAACCTGATACTGACGTGCAGCCACCAGAATCCTTACAAGCGGCTGTGGTCATGCCCTTTCAGGAGTTTTTCCAACGGTCAGGAGTGGGGCAAGCGATCGCGGTGCTGGTGTTTATCGTGCTATATAAGCTGGGGGATGCGCTGATTAACAACATGGCCACTCCGTTTCTGCTCACCACAGGGTTCACCAAGACAGATATTGGTGCCATTCAGGGCGGCATGGGGTTACTAGCCACGATCGTTGGCACCCTGCTAGGGGGAGCTATTCTTAGCAAACTGGGTATTAACCGTTCCCTGTGGGTATTTGGCGGCTTGCAAGCCCTCAGTAACTTTGCCTACCTAGCCCTAGCCATCGTGGGGCGTGACTATCCGCTGATGATTGTCGCCATCAACATCGAAAACTTCTGTGGAGGACTGGGCACCGCTGCCTTTGTGGCGTTTCTCATGAGCCAGTGCGATCGCCGCTTCTCTGCTACTCAGTTTGCCCTACTCTCTAGCTTGATGGCTGTTAGCCGTGATGTACTCGTGGCACCAGCAGGCAGGCTAGCTGAACTCACTGGGTGGGTACCGTTTTTCTTGATCACGATCGTCCTAGCGCTTCCTGGCCTAGCCCTGCTCCCCATCTTTGCCCCCTGGACTCCAGCACCAGTTCCCGTGACCGTAGATGATTACAAACAGGCTAGCCCTCCAGAGTAATATAGTCGTCTCAATTTAGGTTGAAATAGTTGCCCATACCCAACTCCTCTCCCAAAGCACTATCCAATCCACAACACGTGCCAGAACCTTGACTGCGTAAAGGTTTTAGGGAATTGTACTTCTTAAAATCATTGATCCAGTCATGGCTAGGCTTTCACAGGTTCGTTTGCAACTGATCAGCGATGCGGCTGTCGGTCTGCCCCATGGTTATTGGTCTGTACATATAGTACTATTGTCTAACTGACGTATCTTGATCGGCTTATGACCGTTACTCCTATCCCCCGAAAATTTTCTAGCGATGAGCTGGCTGAGCGGGGCTGGCGATATGAGTTAGTGACACTGGCCGATGGCACAACAGATTATGAGATGGTGCCATTGACGGAAGACGAGTTTGTGCATCCCCAGGAGGGCTACCACTTGCCCAACACGACATTTCATGACCGCATCATTGCTGAGGCTAGGGATATGCTGACCCGGCGATACCGAGAGCGTCCAGATGTGGGTGTGTTTTCTGATCTGCTGATTGAATGGGATAGCCCCGACATGAAGGATCATTGCCCCGATGTTTTTGTGGCCTTTGGCATTACGAACAAGCAGCAAAACCGGGGGAAGTTTATTGTGGCTAATGAGGGCGTTCGTCCTACCTTTGTGTTGGAGGTAGTGTCACCGCGCTATCGCAGGGCAGATCGAGAAACGAAGGTGTTGCACTATGCCAGGACGAAAGTGCAGGAGTATGTGATTGTCGATCGCCGCCGCTATCGCACGATTGTGTTGGATGAGGTGTTGGGCTACCGCCTTGTAGGGGGAGCGTATCAGCCTATTACTCCAGATGATGATGGGCGGATTTTTTGTGAAACAGTTGGACTTTGGATTAGCCTGCAAGAAGGTCACCTGGTGATGCAAGATGGCACAACCGGTGAACGGTTGTTAACCAGTGATGAGTTAGAGTCCATAGCAGAACAGGAGCGGCAGCGGGCAGAACAGGAGCGGCAACGGGCAGAACAGGAGCGGCAGCGGGCAGAACAGGAGCGGCAACGGGCAGAGCAGATGGCGGCTGAGTTGCAACAGTTACACGATCGCCTGCGTAGCATGGGCATAGATCCAGATACCTTGTCATGAAGTCATAAAGGAGGGTTTTGAGAATGCCGATGGCTGGTCATTCTAGAGCCGATGGCTGGTCATTCTAGATTAGGTTTTGGCAGCAAGTCGCGCCCCCTTGAGTAGCTGATAGACACGATGCAGACCGACTCATCGATGCCTTATTCTGCTGCTCCTGGTCACAGGTGGCCTGTTTGCGCTGGTTTGCCCGGCTCACCACACTGCTGCCGACTCCAACTCATCTGGTGGAGCAAGCCCAACGGCTCTCCTTCGCCACTCACGGCTAGGCAACTATGCACGTTCATCCCTTGGTGATGGGTCTGGCAGATAAAGCCTATTCCACTGGTGTGCTTTTAGGTGCTAAAAGTCCTGTCAGGTGCTGAAGTCTCAAGTCATAGCAGCAAGTCATGCCAAGATGTCCCTTAGCTGCTGGTGATGCTGGTCAATCCACTGGTAAATATCCCACAGGGTGGCATCGGCATCGCGTTGGGGTCGCCAACCTGTAGCTGCTGTGACTTTGCGAGCATCGGTTACAAATATGGGAATATCTCCAGGACGAGCCTCTGGCACTGATGTAATGGGGATAGTATGACCAGTAATGGCTTGACAACGCTGGGTAGTTTCCCACAATGATAGGGTGTTCGAGCTGCCACCGCCAACATTGAAGGTTTGCCCCTGCAATTCGTCTAGACGATCGATCTGAATGAGCAGCAGGTCTAGCAAATCGGCAATATGAAGAAAATCACGAACCTGTTTACCTGTGCCGCCATAGCCAATGTATTGCAGCGATCGCTGAAAATAATGGGCTGCCATCCACAACACAAACACCCCTTGATCCACTTTCCCCATTTGCCATGGCCCCGTCAACACTCCACAGCGATTAATCAACGTTCGCAAGCCATAGGCTGCTGCATATTCCGTAATCAGCAATTCCGAGGCCAGCTTGGTGGCTCCATAGAGCGATCGTGCCCCCTCCAGCGGAAAGGTTTCAGCAATGCCATGGCGAGAGGCTCCTGGTAGGGATTGTTGATCCAACAGTTGCCAGCGGGTTGCGGTTTCTGTGTACTGCAAGCTCTGGAGGGCAGCAATGGGATACACCCGGCTAGTGGACAGAAAGATGAAATCAGCCTGGGTGTGGCGAGCCAGTTCCAGACAGTTCATCGTGCCACCTAAGTTGGTTTGCAGCATATAGCTTGGCGATCCATAGCCTGCCAGCACCGATGGTTCCGCCGAGCACTCTATGATTAGATCAGGTAGGTTAGGTGCGAATATTGTTGGATCCAAATCCTCTGGATTGCGAATGTCGCCATGAATGAACCGAATGCCTGCCTGCTGAAGGCGAACCAAGTTAAGTTCAGACCCGCGGCGCTTCAAGTTATCCAAGGCCGTGATCTGCCAATCGGGATGCTGAGCCACCAGCCCTAGCCCTAGACTGCTGCCCACGAAACCTGCCCCGCCAGTAATCAATACCGATCGCCCCATGGCTCTTCTCATTGGGGGGATTCTTGACTGACACTAAGCAGTGGCATAGGGGATGGCTTCCGCGCGTAGTCACCTCTGGAGAGGTGTTTTTCGAGGAATACGTAGAGTACAATGAACAGATAGCGACTGCCCATTTCCTGGAGCTTGAGCTTAGAGATGCCCGTTTTGCGGTTTTGCCAGGTGATGGGGATGATGGCGTAGCTATAGCCCCGCACGATCGCCTTGAGGGGCATCTCTACTGTCAAGTTAAAGTGGTGAGACAGCAACGGAGCTATGCCTGCAATTACCTCTCGCCGATACATTTTGAAGGCATTGGTGGTGTCATTCAAATCCAGACCAAAAAGTACCTGGATGAACCAGTTCGCAAGGCGATTAATCACCAGTTTATGCAGGGGATAGTCAATCACCCGACCGCCGCTGATGAAGCGTGACCCAAACACACAGTGGTAGCCCTGTTGCAGTTTGTAGTAATAGTCCACAATGTTTTGGGGAGAGTCCGAATTATCAGCCATGACAATGGCTACAGCATCGCCCCGGAAGTTTTCTAGGCCGCACTTTACCGCAAACCCAAAGCCGTTGGGGTAGTAGTTATTGATATAGCGCACGTGGGGATTTTGGGCAACTAGGGCTTGCAGTAGGGCCTCGGTGCGATCGCGACTGTTGTCATTCACCACCAAAATTTCATAGCTCAGGGAGGCAGCAGTCAATTGGTCGGCGATCGCCTGTACTGTCTGCACAATGCAAGCCTCTTCGTTATGGGCCGGGATAACCACCGACAAGGTTTGCACAGGTGGCAGCGGTTCTTGGGTGAGGGTAGCTCGGTTACCCAGGGGTTGGCGATCGGGCAACCAGACAGAGGCCAGACTTTCTGGATAGGAGGCTAGGGTGCGATCGGGTGATAAATCCTTAGTGGTAAACGCCCCGCGATTGCTGAGCACAAAGTTGATCACAGCACTCACCAGCGCCCCGATGATTGTATTCACCCCATAGTGAACCCGGAGCCAATCCAACAAGGGAAAGAGCAGCACAACTCGCACAAATACCGCTGTCCCTGCAGAACCGTGATAGAGCGGCAACTGTCGTCCCCAAATATCCCTTAGCCTCCAGGAACCTCCTGGCCAAACCCAGATGCGATAGATAAAGAAACTGGCAACTAGCGAGAGTTCTATGGCAATGGCATTGGCCAAATTACGCAACAGAGGTGTATTCCATCCCAGTTTGTCGATCAGCAAATACATCACGACAAGGTTGATAGCAGCCGCTACCCCGCCCCCTAGGAGAAATTTCACGATCGTCTGCTGAGTTTTCTGCGTTGCCATTACTAGTCCATCCTTCCTACTGAACTGCGATCGCTGGTTACCAACGCCCTACATTTTGGGTAAAGATCTCCCCCAAGATATCCTTGATGGTGTAGGTGAACTCCCAACTGGGATAGTGCTGTTGAAACTTACTGATATCACTAATCCACCAGATGTGATCACCGATGCGGTTGCGGTCTACGTAACACCAGTTCAGTTTGCGATCGGCGATCGCCTCACACAGGTGAATAGCTTCTAACATTGAGCAATTACTGAAGCGGCTGCCGCCAATGTTATAGACTTCTGCCACACGGGGAGCTAAATAGACATGGTAGAAGGCGTTGATTAAGTCATAGCTGTGGATGTTATCTCGCACCTGTTTGCCCTTGTAGCCATAGACCTGATAGGGCTGCCCAGTGACGGTGCAGCGCATTAGATAGGAGAGAAAGCCATGCAACTTGGTGCCAGCGTGACTAGGCCCTGTGAGGCAGCCTCCCCGAAAGACGGTGGTTTTTAGCCCAAAATAGCGGCCATATTCCTGCACGAGCACATCAGCCGCCAGTTTCGAGGCCCCAAACAGAGAATGCTGAGTCTGGTCAAGACTCATAGTTTCATCGATGCCTTGGTGATAGGGGTGAGTGGGGTCAACCTCCCACCGTAAATCGTGCTCAATTAGGGGTAGCCGATTGGGAGTGTCGCCGTAGACCTTGTTGGTGGAGCAAAAGATAAACACTGCCTCTGGACAATAGTGACGAGTATTTTCTAGCAACACCAGGGTGCCGTTGGCATTCACCGTAAAGTCGGTGTAGGGATCGCGGGCTGCCCAATCGTGGGAGGGCTGTGCTGCGGCATGGATGATTAAGGTGATATCTGAGCCGTAGGTTTGAAACAGGGCAGCGATCGCGGCTTGATCGCGAATATCGACCGAGTGATGGATATACTGCTGAGGATAGGTTTGTCGTAACCGATCGCAGTTCCACTGGGTAGATGCTTCTTCGCCAAAAAAGACCTGCCGCAGGTTGTTGTCAATGCCTACAACGGTATAACCACGATCGCAGAAAAAGCAAACCGCCTCAGAACCCACTAGTCCGGCAGAGCCTGTCACAAGCACAACGGGCATCTTCACCAACTCCTAATCACTGCACCATCACCTAGACAAACCATGGCAATAGCAAGGGTACCCACAATGGTTAAGAGACTTAATCAAGGGTTAAGAGATTTAACCAAGCGGCGAAACCAAAAAAATCTGACTAATTACTTAAAAATCCAGTAAAACCCAGTGGAGAACCGGAGTATACTCTAAAAGGATACTTATAGGCCGTTTAGTCCTGTTGTCGGTTAGTAGCTATGTAGCACTTAGATAGCAGTTATGTAGCGTTGCCTAACCAGTGTCCATCCTTGTCCTTGATTATTTGCTTAGTACACAGTGCTGATAGAACTGTCCTGTAGAAGTGAATATGCGTTGTTAGCACTGTTAGAGCTAGTGGCTTACTACAATACTAGTGAACCTCTGCAAATCCGTCAGATTGCGGCGAAGCAAAATATTCCCGATCGCTATCTGGAACAATTGTTAGCTACCCTAAGGCGATGTGGTCTGGTGCGATCGCAACGAGGGGCACGGGGTGGCTACGTATTGTCACGAGAACCTTGGAAGATCACCCTATTAGAAGCTATCAACTGCATTGAAGGCGCTGAAGCCCAATCCCTGGAGTCGTCTCCTGACGCTAGGACATTGGAATCTGACGTGGTGCGCGAAATCTGGCAAGAAGCTGGCAAGGCTGCCGAACTTGTGTTACAGCGATATACCCTCCAGGACTTGGCCGATCGTCGCGATGCCAGAAAACAACTTGATATCATGTATTACATCTAAGGTGAAGCCCTATGCGTGTTGCTAGCAATATCACAGAGTTGATCGGTCATACCCCATTAGTGCAATTGAATCATATTCCTCAAGCAGAGGGCTGTCTAGCCCAGATCCTCGTCAAGCTAGAGGGCATGAACCCATCGGCATCGGTGAAAGATCGCATTGGCCTGAGTATGATCAGCGCAGCAGAACGCGAGGGCTTAATTGCTCCAGGCAAAACTGTCTTGGTAGAGCCGACATCGGGCAATACGGGGATCGCTCTAGCCATGGTAGCTGCGGCACGGGGGTATGACTTGATTTTAACAATGCCCGATACCATGAGTTCTGAGCGGCGGGCTATGTTGCGGGCATTTGGAGCCACGTTGGAACTGACTCCTGGTATTGAAGGTATGGGGGGGTGCATTCGCCGCGCCCAAGAAATTGTAGACAAGACTCCGAATGCGTATATGTTGCAGCAGTTTCGTAATCCGGCAAATCCTCAAATTCATCGTGAAACAACGGCTGAGGAAATTTGGCAGGATACGGATGGTCAAGTGGATATCTTGGTTGCTGGGGTGGGTACAGGCGGTACAATTACTGGAGTAGCGGAGGTGATTAAGGCACGTAAGTCGACATTTCGGGCGATCGCCGTAGAACCTGCCAACAGCCCTGTGCTATCGGGTGGGCAACCTGGCCCGCACAAGATTCAGGGGATCGGAGCAGGCTTCATTCCCCAGGTGCTGCGTACAGACCTGATTGATGAAGTCGTGACCGTAACGGATGACCAGGCGATCGCCTTTAGCCGCCGCTTAGCCCGGGAAGAAGGTCTGTTGTCAGGCATTTCTACCGGTGCTGCTCTCTGTGCGGCCATTCAAGTCGGTCAACGACCAGAAAACCAGGGCAAGCTGATTGTGATGATTCAACCCAGCTTTGGTGAGCGCTATCTCAGTACGCCTCTCTTTCAAGATCTAGAGCCAGTTTTAGCTGGACTTTCGTAAACCCGCGATATGGAGCTATGACCAAGCCAACCCACTACGAAATCCTGAAGGTTTCTCCTAAGGCCACCCAAGCGGAGATTAAGCGGGCCTATCGGCAGTTGGTCAAGCTCTTTCATCCAGACAGCAATCAAGCGAGCGCTAGCCATGATGCTACTACCCAACTCAACATGGCCTATGAGGTAATTGGAGATCCGCAGCGACGACGCTCCTACGATCGTACCCTACAACTGGAGCAGCAGGCTGCTAACCCCGTTGAAGCTCGCCAACGACAAGCAGCAAGTGCTCACCATCGTTACCGATCGGCCCATCAAAGTGGACAAGACATCGATGCCCAGCTTCACCAATGGCTGCACCACGTGTATACTCCGGTCGATCGCTGCTTACACCAAGTTCTGCGTTCATTACAACCAGAGTTAAACCAATTGGCGGCAGACCCCTTCGACGATGAATTGATGGAAGATTTTCAAGCCTACCTAGAAGACTGTGAGACGCTGTTAGCGCAGGCACGACGATTATTCCAATCTATGCCGAACCCAGCCAATGTTGCTGGTATCGCTGCCAATCTTTACTATTGCTTAAACCAGTTGGGGGATGCGATCGATCAGCTCACCTACTTCACCCTCAACTACCACGAATCCTATCTGCACACGGGCCAAGAAATGTTCCGGATTGCAGCAGGCTTGCGCCGTGAAGCCCAACAGGCAGCACGTCACCTGACCCAATCTTGTGGTTAAGATGACTTAAGAACTGCCAGCCTCTAGAAACTCTAGTCCTGGAACCCCGCAGCCTATGGCGACCCTTGAAGATCTCATCCGTGGTGCCACTGTTAAAGGCATTTTGCCCAACTGCGCCGTCACGGTTATTGATGTGA
This sequence comes from Cyanobacteriota bacterium, assembly GCA_025054735.1. Taxonomy (NCBI): domain Bacteria; kingdom Bacillati; phylum Cyanobacteriota; species Cyanobacteriota bacterium. Next base: position 10,039 of record JANWZG010000055.1, read on the forward strand.
AATGGCATGGCAGCGACGTGGTGGAACTGACCTACAAGGATGCCAACGGCCAGCCCCACACCCAACTGCTGCTGCGGGAGGACGAGGCTAGCCTGGCGGTAATGACAGATGGGCAACCGTGGAACTTCGGCGGGGATGGGGCACTGTTGCGACTGGTATCTGAGGCCCAGCGCATCCGATTGGCCCATTTGTTTGATCCGCTACTGGCAGTGCATACGTCTCTAGTGGAACCGTTACCCCATCAAATCACGGCGGTCTATAACGAGATGCTGACTCGTCAACCGCTGCGGTTCCTGCTGGCGGATGATCCTGGAGCCGGAAAAACCATTATGGCGGGACTGTTTATCCGGGAATTGTTGATTCGGGGAGACCTCCAACGGTGCCTAATTGTTTGCCCAGGCAGTCTGGTGGTGCAGTGGCAAGATGAGCTGTTTCACAAGTTTCATTTGCCCTTTGAAATTCTGACCAATGACCGGATTGAAGCAGCGCGGACGGGAAATGCCTTTGTTGAAATGCCGCTGGTGATTGCCCGGCTAGACAAGCTCAGTCGCGATAAAGACCTGCAAGCCAAGCTAGGGCAAACCGATTGGGATCTAGTGGTGGTGGATGAAGCCCATAAGCTGTCGGCCTCCTTTTTTGGGGGGGAAGTACAGGAAACCAAGCGTTACAAGTTGGGGAAACTGCTATCTACCCTGACCCGGCATTTTCTGTTGATGACGGCAACGCCCCACAATGGCAAAGAGGAAGATTTTCAATTGTTCTTAGCTTTGTTAGATGGCGATCGCTTTGAGGGGCGCTTCCGGGATGGGGTGCATACCTGCGATGTCTCAGACCTGATGCGGCGATTAGTCAAGGAAGACTTGCTGAAGTTTGATGGCAAACCGCTGTTTCCGGAACGGCGGGCACATACGGTCAAATATGTCCTATCTGATCTAGAGGCGGTGCTTTATAAGCAAGTCACCGATTACGTCCGGGAAGAATTTAACCGCGCCGAAGCCTTAGCCAACGATGGCCGCAAAGGAACGGTTGGCTTTGCCTTGACGATTTTGCAACGTCGCCTTGCCTCTTCGCCGGAGGCGATTTATCAATCCTTGCGACGACGTAGGGAGCGCTTGGAGAATCGGCTGCGAGAGGAAGAACTTTTGAAACGAGGGCTAGCAGCGGAGATCGACTTTGGCCCCACCATTGACCCAGATGACTGGGACGATGATTTTGAGGATTCCGCTAGTGATGAGCGGGAGTATCAAGAAGAAGAGTTGATTGACCAAGCCACGGCAGCTCGGACGATCGCGGAACTACAAGCTGAGATTCACCAGCTCCTCAAGCTTGAAGATTTAGCCTTGCAGGTGCGACGCAGTGGCAAGGATCGCAAGTGGGAGGAACTGTCTAAACTGTTACAGAATGGTGCTGAAATGTTTGATGCTGGGGGGCATCGGCGCAAACTGGTAATCTTTACCGAACATCGGGACACTCTGAACTATCTGGTTAATCAAATTACTACCCTACTGGGACGACCAGAGGCAGTGGTGACGATTCACGGCAGCATGGGTCGAGAGGAGCGTAAGCGGGCAGAGGAAGCCTTTAAGCAGGATGTAACGGTACAGGTGTTGGTTGCTACGGATGCAGCCGGAGAGGGGATTAACCTGCAACGGGCACACCTAATGGTGAACTATGATTTGCCGTGGAATCCGAATCGACTGGAGCAACGGTTTGGGCGAATTCACCGGATTGGACAAACGGAAGTTTGCCATCTTTGGAATCTGGTGGCAGAGGAAACCCGTGAGGGGGATGTGTATCTGGCGCTGCTCAAAAAGCTGGAGATTGAGCAAAAGGCCCTTGGCGGCCAAGTGTTTGATGTGTTAGGCAAGGCGATCGCCGGTAAGGAACTGCGGGAACTGTTGATCGAGGCGATTCGCTATGGCGATCGTCCAGAGGTGAAAGCTAGGCTGAATCAGGTGGTTGCTGATCGCCTTAACCAGGCTCGTCTGCGCGAGCTGCTAGAGGAACGCGCCCTAGCACGAGACTCAATGGATGTGACCAAGGTGCAGCAAATTCGCCAGGAGATGGAACGCGCCGAAGCCCGCAAACTTCAGCCCCATTTTATTGCCGCTTTTTTCCTAGAAGCTTTCCAGCGATTGGGCGGCACGATTCGGCAGCGGGAACCGAAGCGGTACGAGATTACCCATGTGCCAGCGGTGATTCGCGATCGAGACCGACTGATTGGCGTGGGGGAGGCCATCCTCAAACGGTACGAGCGCATCTGTTTTGAGAAAGAACTCATCAGTGTTCCGGGAAAACCTTTGGCAACTTTTGTTTGCCCCGGCCATCCTCTTCTTGATGTCACTGTCGATTTGATCCTAGAGCGTCATCGGGATCTGCTGCGGCAGGGGGCGATTTTGGTGGATGAAAATGATCCGGGGGAAGCGGTGCGGGTGTTGGTGTATTTGGAGCATTCGATTCAAGATGCGCGGACAGGGCGAGATGGGCGACAGCGGGTGGTGTCGCGGCGAATGCAATATGTGGAAATTTTGGAACCACAAAGGCACGGAGATATAGAAATCAGGAGTGGGGGATATGCGCCTTACCTGGATTATCGTCCCCTTACCCCTGATGAAAATATCTTCCTGGAAACTCAATATCCTCTGCGTCCTCTGTGCCTCCGTGGTGCAGACCTTGAATCCCAAGCCACCACCTATGCCATCACTAACCTTGTCCCCCAACATCTCCAGGAAGTCCGAGAACGCAAGGCAGAACTCATCGACAAAACCATGCGAGCCGTCAAAGATCGCTTGACCAAAGAGATCAACTATTGGGATCAACGTGCTGCCGAACTCCGGCTTCAAGAGCAGGCAGGCAAGCCGAATGCCAAGCTCAACTCTGCTAGAGCACAGCAACGGGCAGATGAGTTAGCGGCACGACTGCAAAAACGCTTGGATGAGCTAGAGCAGGAACGCAAACTGTCGGCTCTACCGCCAGTAGTGATTGGGGGGGCGCTGGTGGTACCGATCGGCCTCCTACAACGGCTGCAAGGCAAACGGGAAGCGACAACTGACATGTTTGCTCAAGAAACAAAGCGAGTGGAGCGAGCGGCAATGGCAGCAGTGATGGCCGTAGAACGGGCACTGGGCTATGAGCCACGGGATG
>JANWZG010000056.1:0-2093 GCA_025054735.1 Cyanobacteriota bacterium
AAGGTGGAGCCAGGTTGTCGTAGGGCTTGGGCAGCACGATTAAATTGACTTTTCTGGTAGTCTACACCACCAACCATGGCTAAGATTTCGCCAGTTTTGGCATCTAGGGTGACGATCGCTCCCTGCTCAATCCCTGTTGAGGCTCCAATTTCGGCGATCGTCTGCTTGAGCGCCTTGTCAGCTTCAGCCTGCATCTTCAAATCTAGGCTGGTTTCAATGATCAGGTTTCCCTGCTGGGCCAAGTAGGGCGATTTAGACTGTAGCTCCGAGTAGATGTAGTCGTAAAAGTAGGGGGCTAGGCTGCGTTCCTGTTGTAGGGCTTCCCTCGCCTTCGGTGACACCTGGATGATAGTCAACAGCCCTTGACGGGCTTCTTCGCTGCTGATCATGCGTAGGTCTGCCATGCGATTAATCACCCGGTTACGCAATCCCTCAGCAGTTTTTAAGTCTCGAATCGGGTTGAAGTTGTTGGGTGCTGGGAGCATTCCCACCAGGGTGGCAGCTTCTGAAAGGGTTAGTTGCTGGGCAGGTTTGTCGAAGTAAAACCGGGCAGCATCCTCGAAGCCATAGTTGCCACTACCTAGATACACCCGGTTGAGATAGGTGAGCAAAATGGTGTCTTTGCCATAGACCATTTCTAGTTTGAGGGCAACGATCGCCTCTCGAATTTTGCGCCGGATAGAGTCATCTGTGCCCACATGATCTCTGAATATGCTGCGTGCCACCTGCTGGGTGATGGTACTAGCCCCCTCCCGTTGCACCCCAACTAGGGTAAAGAACGCAGCACGAGCAATTCCCAGTGGGTCGATGCCCAAATGCCAGTAATACCGAGAATCTTCGGAAGCAACAACTGCTTTTGGCAAATAGCGAGAGAAATCAGACAGGCGGGGTAAGTCTCGATGGGTATCAGCCCTGACAGTGTTTAGAGGTTGGCCATCACGGGCATAGACAACGACCGGCCCCGGTGCAGGAACGCGCTTAAGGTCAACAGGAGTACTGATCCACTCTAGAGCCAGGTATAGTGCAACAACAGCAAATAGGCCAGTAAGGCTATACAAACTAACTCGGAGAGCGCGCACATGGGGCGGGGGAGGGTTGTAGTATTGCAGTTGCACTGCGTCGGCTAGGTCAGGCGGCCCTAGGGTCAGTACATCGTTATGATAAAGAGTGGCCTTGCGGATGCGACGCTTGCCTTGGTAAATGCCATTAGTGGAGTTTTCGTCCCGAATAACAAAGCGGGACTGTTGGTGACGATCGCAGGTCAGTGAGCCATGCACCTGACTAACAATGCTGCTGTTAATTTGAATGTCGCATTTGGAACTGCGCCCAAACACGTAGCGATCGCCCACGAGGGGATAGGATTTTGCCTCTGGGCTATTGGGTTCTCGCACCAACAGCTTGGCAACCTTGGCATCGGGTCGCAGTCGCAACTTAGAGAAATCAATCCGGGATTGCACCCGCTTGACGACTTGCGTCATCTGCCCTAGCAGGGTTTTGGGTGGTGTTGGCGTTGGCGAGGTCATAGAATCATGAGCAGGTAGCGACGGCAGATGGATACACAACCCACCTGGTAAATTCTAGATCGCTTATTCTGGAAACAAGGCATAAATTTTTCGGTGCTCCTAACAACCGAGGTGGATTGTCAACCCTACTAAATCCAGCCGTTACCGATTAGCGTCATAGAACCATGCAATTTATTGATCAAGCAGAGATTTCTGTCCAGGCAGGCAAGGGCGGCGATGGACTCGTGGCCTTCCGGCGAGAAAAGTATGTACCTGCTGGTGGCCCTGCGGGGGGCAATGGGGGCAAAGGCGGCGACGTTATCCTTAGGGCAGTACCCAATTTGCAAACCCTGTTGGATTTTCGCTACGTGCACCTGTTCAAAGCTGCGGACGGACAGCGAGGCGGCCCCAACAACCGCACAGGAGCATCTGGAGACGATCGCATTATTGATGTGCCCTGTGGCACAGTGGTCTACGATGCTGAAACCGACGAACTGTTGGGCGATCTGGTCACCGCTAACCAGACCCTATGTGTTGCCAGGGGTGGAAAAGGTGGTCTAGGCAACAAACACTTTTTAAGCAATCAAAACC
>JANWZG010000056.1:2103-13106 GCA_025054735.1 Cyanobacteriota bacterium
TTCATTACCTGGTTTACCTGGAGAAACTCGCCATTTGCGTCTAGAACTGAAACTGTTAGCAGAAGTGGGCATCATTGGCTTACCCAATGCTGGCAAGTCCACATTGATTTCAGTGCTGTCGTCTGCCCGTCCTAAGATTGCCGACTATCCCTTTACCACGCTGGTTCCTAATCTGGGTGTAGTGCGCAAACCTACGGGAGATGGTACGGTGTTTGCGGACATTCCGGGGCTGATTGAAGGGGCGCACCTGGGTGTAGGTCTGGGGCATGACTTCCTGCGCCATGTGGAACGCACTCGCCTGTTGCTGCACTTGGTTGACGCTAGTCAAGAGGATGTGATCGCCAACTACCGAACTATTCAACGGGAGCTAGCCGCCTATGGACGCGGACTCAGCGATCGCCCCCAAGTGCTGGCTCTAACCAAAATCGACATCGTGAACCCAGAGGACGATCGGCTGGCTACCCTAGTGCAGGAGTTGCAAGCTCTGAGCCAATCCCCTGTATTTCTGATCTCTGCGGCCACGGGTAGCGGCCTACAGCAGTTGATGCAGCACATTTGGCTATTGTTAGAAGAGAGCACCCCAGAGTTGAGCACGTCAGAAACTATGAGTCCGACAGGCGCTTTAGCCACCGACTCGACAGGGTTTTGAGCGACTGACCCACTTGGCGCTTGAGCTGCCAGCGCTGGAAGGCTCGTTCGTAGTCATCTCCCTCAACTTGAAAGGTTCGCCACGCACTCAGGGCAATGGCAATTCCCCAACCAAATACCACGTACAACGACCACCCCACTTGGTGAGTAGTTGCCAGGTTCATCCCTACAAGCAGTGTGTTGATAATGGCGAATTTAGCGAGATCATGACGAAATCGACGGCGACGCTCTTGGTTGAACAGCGCTCTATCCGCTGTCTCTTGGCGATGCTGCCTCCATTCCTGTTCTGCGGCGGTGAGGGTCTCTGGGCTAATCCCCAACTCTTCAGCAATTTCCAGCAGTTGCTGGCGAGACAGTTCGCCCGTTTCTGCCTGCCGTGCGATCGCTCGCTGCAAAATCTGTTGTGCATCCTCCGAGGTGTAACTGTCAGCCATAGTTTCCAATGCCACAATAGGTTGCTGCCTGTTACTGATCCAATCAGCAGATTCTCCAGCCAAATGTTAACCTACATCCAGACTAGCTACAGTATCCTTGCCTCGCCAATATGGTTACTACTAACTACCTACTATTATGGCTGACAGCGCTGGTTGTGGGGACTGTGAATTGACACAATGATCCGTCACAATGATTCTGTCTAGGGGTCAAGACTTACCGGACATCGTTGGGCTAGGGAGTAAATGGACGACAAGCGCCCCCTAAACCGTTGACGATTGTGCAAGTATTGGTAGCCAACATGCCAATATAGGTGCCCGTTGCACTCTCTGCCTGACCCAGACCATCTGCATTGATGGGTTGCTGACTGAGGGTGACCTTGGCTTCCCGTGCCAATGTGCCCAGCACCTTATCGTTCGTAGAGCGCTCCGCAAAAATGGTGGGTACCTGTGCTGCCTTAATTTCTGTCACTAGCTGCTTGAGCCGAGTAGGGGTAGGTTGCTCTGCGGTACTTAACCCTTGGAGGGTGCCTAAAATCTGAATCCCATAGGCTTGACCATAATAACTGAGGGCATCATGGGTGGTAACCAGTTTGCGCCGATCGGCAGGAATCGTGGCAATCTGCTCAGCAATCCATTGATCCAAGCGAGTCAGTTGGGCAATCAGTTGCTCTGAGGTCTGACGATACTGATCAGCATGACGAGGCGCTAATTTCTGAAGTTGGTCGCGAATCACCTTCACCATAGCAATTCCGTTCTGGGCATTATGCCACACATGGGGATCTGGCACGGTTTCTGCCTCAGCATGGTGGTGATGGTCGTGGTGGCCTTTATCAGCATGGTCATGGGCACCGTGATCGTGGGCTTTGCCTAACAATGGCTTGGGTACAGCCTGCTCACTAACCGCTACCTTCAGGGCGCTGCCCTTACTGGCTTTGATCAGGGCTTCAATGCTGGGTTCTAGGTCATAGCCGCCGTAGAGAACAAGCTGGGCAGAGTCAATGGCTTGGCGATCGCTGGGAGTTGGCTGATAAACGTGGGGATCCATGCCAGGTTGCACCAAGCATGTGAGGTCGATAGTCTCAGCCGCGATCGTCCGCGTCAAATCACACAACACATTGTGGGTCGCTACAACTCGTGGCTTTGACTCTGTTGGGGTGGAAACAGTAGCCGCAGGGCTAGCTGGAACTGTGGAAGGCGTAGACGCTGGTTCAGGCTGATTACACCCAGTCAAAGCCACGGCGATCGCAAGAGCCAGACTCCCTAAATAAGCCTCTAGTCGTTGGTTTAGTTGCTGTACAGACATCATGATGTTGCTGTGAGTGAGAATGGTAATCTATCTAATATGAAAATGATACTCAATTTAGATTGAGAACGATACTCATTTTTTGCGACTGTGACAATGCTAGAGGTTTTCAACTTGGTGGTAAGTTGTCGGGGTAACTGTCTGTTGAGGGGCATCAATTTCACGATCGCCCCTGGGCAGGCTGTAGGAGTTCTGGGGCCGAACGGGGCAGGCAAAACTACCCTGTTGAAGGCTATGTTGGGACTGATCACCCCCACCCACGGTCAAGTGCTGTTAGATCAACGTCCGTTGCACCGCCAACGTCATCGCGTTGCCTACATGCCCCAGCGATCGCAAATTGACTGGGACTACCCCGTAACCGTATGGACCGTAGCCCTCATGGCACGTATCGCAGCCACAGGATGGTTTCGAGAGCCTGACCAGCCATCTCGCGAGTTGGTGAAAACTGCTCTGCAACGGGTGGAAATGTGGGAGTTTCGTCATCGACAACTGGCAGAGCTGTCAGGCGGTCAGCAACAGCGAGTGTTCCTAGCGCGGGCATTGGCTCAGCAGGCTGATGTGTTACTGTTTGACGAACCCTTCACCGGTGTGGACAAGAAAACCGAAGCAATCTTGTTTGAGGTGTTTCAGGAACTAAAGGCAGCAGGCAAAATGTTACTAGTCATTAGCCATGATTTGGGTGAAACCCTCCTCCAGTACGATCGCCTGCTGCTGCTTAACAAGTATTTGATTGCTAGTGGCACTCGCCATGAGGTGTTAACTGTTAGCAATATCCAGCAAGCCTATGGCAGCTCAGTTATCGTTGTGGGTGGTGCTCAACTATAGATGTTGCACATGTATAGACATTCCAGATTAGCAAGAGACACTTAAATACAACTGCTACATCTATCCTCAGAGCACCTAAACATGACGACTTGCCGAGGGCAGACCAGTCTAAAAACTGGCTGGTTATCCCTGCCGTCTTGTGAATACTTGAGGCATAATAGCCACGTTGAGGTGTGATTAGCCGCTATGTCTTATCTGTCTCTGTTGAAGTCGTTGCCCAATAACCTGCGTCAGCCTGCTGGTATAGCATTTATTGCGTCAGTTGGTGTGCATGGGCTAGTGGGTGTTACTCTGCCATTGCTGAGTCCAGCAGAGATTGAGACCCCCGATCGTCAACAGCGCGTACAGGTGATTGAACTATCACCCGACCAACAAAAACGCTTGCCCTCTGCTGTATTGCCCCAACCGCAAACCGCTACAGTTCCTGTTCCTGGTGGTCAATATTCCCCCAACTGGCTAGGACGAAGGCTTCCCAGCAACAGAACCCCAGGCTATTCACTAACGCCCCTGCCTAGTCTGGGTTATCCGTTCCGGCTACCCGGTGGCTACAATCCCTACAGACAGTCTCCTAACGTGATTGCGATCAATCCGTTAGCTCAGGGTGCTCCCATGCGGCAACCTCCCCTAGGACAGCAGCCTACCCAACGTCCGGCAAATTCGCCTCTGTTCGACGACAGTATTCTGTCTAGAAATACCTCATGGTCAACTGCTTGGAACAACATCACCCCAGACTCGACTAATTTGCAGATTGCCGGTAAACCTACCCCCAGCAGCAGCCCATCACCTCAGGATAGCCCTGCCTCGCCTAGTGCATCACCATTATCAAGCGCATCTCCTAGACCATCGCCAACTAGTGAGTCGCTATCACCAATCACAGTGCCATCCCCCTCATCTGAGGTTGACCCAAACCTGTTATCATTCAATGCTGCGGGCACTAGCCGTGAAGAAGCTGCTGGTGAACTAGGAAAGTGGTTGACAGAATTGCAGGCTAATGGCGTTGGTGCTGATAGCCCCAACTCTTGGCAGCCCCTGCCCATTAAGGTTAAAGCACCGTCTGCTGCAAAATCGATTGTAGAGAAGGCCGAGCGACCCATCAAGGTAGTACTAGGGGTTGTTGTTGATGGGGAAGGTAAATTAGTCAGTGACCCAACATTAATTCAAAAATCTGGCTATCCGTTGCTAGATACTGCGGCACTAGAAGAGGCTAAGAACTACAGCTACAGTGCTACAGGAGCAAGCGTCCCCTACCTGATCACCCTGGAATTTACGCCCTAAGGCCAGATGTTGCTAAGTAGCGTTGCCATGCTAGGCTGGTAGTCTTGGGAAGTACCCCGGCTAACTGAGACATCAGCTCGTGGGGAATGTTTTGGGCTTCGGCTCGCCCTAGCCAACGACACAGCAGATCAATAATCATTTCTGCTCGCTCAATGGCAGTAGGCACTAGGACGATCGACTGTTGCTTTTTGATGCAGCTAATCCGCTTCTGAACGGATTGTCGGCGCTCTTCATAGGTTTCGGGCACATAAAACTTGAGGTCACCCAATAGGTAAACTGACTTGCAGGTAACGTCAAAGTAGCCGCCAACTGCGCTGCCAGGGCCAATCAAATCTGCATAGAACGATCGTTGTAGAATCAACCCGCCGCGACTTTTGGGGTGTATCGCCAGCAATTGACCACTGTGAAACAGTGACACGGGCAACTCTGACTGCACGGGCTGCGTCGATAGTTTTACTGGCGATCCAGTGACTTCTTGCTGCTGCAACAATTGACTCCCATACGTTAGCGTAGATGACTGCATATCATTCCTGAAATTCATATCCCAGCCTCGTGTCACCTTTTACAAATGCACCTTTGATTAGATTCTCTAACAGGTTTGTCTGGCCAATTGTTACCCATGTGCCACTGGTCAACGTGTCATGCTGTCTTGAGCTTACGGGACAAATCCCACTAAGTCCCGGCAATCAGGATTACTGCTACCGTAGCTGCCAGGACTAACAGTTGACTCTGCACCACCGAGCTAATTAGGAGTTGAAAATCAGTAACTGACTAACACTGACTAATTAGGAACTGAAAATTGGTAGCTGAACGGGTGACTGGTAACGGCTGCCCTTCAGTCATTATCATCAACCACTGCTATAAATTTATCACCCCTTTGTAGTATCTTACTGCTGTCAGCAAGTTCTTAACACCTTTTCCCTGAGGTTAATACCCATAATGCTCCCGTTAGTTGCCCGTGCCTATGACTACAGTCAAAGAACTGCAATCGTAACAACTGATGGTCAATTTACTTACTATGATTTGCTGCGTGTTTCTGAACAAATAGCTACTAACCTGCTCAATGGTAGTAATGATTTGCAGGAGCGACGGGTAGCATTCTTGGTGCCAGCCGGATTTGACTATGTTGCTACCCAGTGGGGCATTTGGCGAGCTGGTGGTATTGCTGTGCCGTTGTGTGTCTCTCATCCCCGGCCCGAACTAGAGTACGTGATCACGGATGCCGACGCTGATATTGTGGTCGCCCATCCCAGCTTTGCAGATCTGTTGCGACCGATCGCCACCGCCCAGCACCGCCGATTCATCCTCACTTCGGATCCACTCCCAGCGGATATTGCCGACCTACCTGATGTTGACCCTACTCGACGTGCTCTGATTCTGTATACAAGTGGCACTACTGGCAAGCCCAAGGGTGTGGTCACTACTCACTGCAACATCCAAGCTCAGGTGACTAGCTTAGTAACTGCTTGGGAATGGAGTGCGGACGATCGTATCCTACATGTATTGCCGTTGCACCACATCCACGGCATTGTCAATGTACTTACCTGCGCTCTCTGGTCTGGAGCCGAATGTCACATGCTCAGTAAGTTTGAGGCAGAAACCGTGTGGAACTGCATTGGTCAGGGTGACCTGACGCTGTTTATGGCAGTGCCTACGATTTATACCAAACTAATTGCCGCCTGGGAGAAAGCACCCCGCGATCGACAAACCCACTGGTCCCAAGCCTGTGCTGGTCTGCGCCTGATGGTGTCAGGGTCAGCCGCTCTGCCTGTAACTGTGCTGGAGAAATGGCAAACTATTACGGGGCACTTCTTGTTAGAACGCTATGGCATGACAGAAATTGGCATGGCACTCTCTAATCCACTCCATGGGCAACGGCGGGCAGGCTATGTTGGCAATCCACTGCCGCAGGTGGAGGTACGGTTAGTGGATGATGAGGGGATGCCTGTGCCCCCTGGCATAGCGGGAGAAATTCAGGTAAAGGGGCCAGGAGTGTTCCTAGAGTATTGGCGACGACCAGAGGCAACCGCTAAGGCTTTTCGTGATGGCTGGTTCTGCACAGGGGATTTGGCGATCGTAGAGGAGAATGCCTATCGCATCCTGGGCCGCATTAGTGTAGACATCATCAAAACTGGCGGCTACAAAGTCTCAGCTCTGGAAATTGAAGAAGTTCTGCGTACTCATCCAGACATTCAAGAGTGCGCCGTGGTGGGTGTCGCCGACCCAGAATGGGGCGAGCGGGTCTGTGCTGCTCTAGTGCTCAACCCAGACTGTGAGCTAACCCTAGAATCGTTGCGAGCATGGGCAAAAGCCTACCTAGCACCCTACAAGGTGCCTACTCGCATCCTCACTATGGAAGCCCTACCTCGCAACGCTATGGGTAAAATCACCAAGCCATCCTTGGCCAAACTCTTCACGAACCCACCAAAATCGCCTGACGAAGAGCCTTAGCTATGGTGCTCGAAAACAACGAGGATATAATTGCAGTTATAGCTCGTAGTGAGGACTTAAGTCCTTACTACAAACGTCCTGCATGATCGCAGGGATGCAGTGACTACTCGAGCGGCTCGAAATCAGGGTCAGCTAATAGCTCGATAACTGATCGCCATCACGCAGGGTTGGATTAGGCATGGCGGTAACCCAACCCAGTTAGTGTGATTAGACTCTTAACTTACTCTACATCGTCGTGGGCAAAGCGGTTATAGAGGAAGTCTAGAGCATAGTTCCGCAGGTCATAGTATTCTGGATCTTCCATGATCCGGGCACGATCGCGGGGACGGGGGAAGGGAATAGTCATAATTTCCCCAATCTTAGCAGCAGGCCCATTAGTCATCATCACGAGGCGATCGGCGAGAAACAGTGCCTCGTCGATGTCGTGGGTGATCATCAACACTGTGCAGCGGTGGTCGTTCCAGATTTTCAGCAGTTCCTCTTGAAGTTCTTCCTTGGTGATGGCATCTAGGGCACCAAAGGGTTCATCCAAGATGAGGAGTTCTGGGCGGATGGCTAGGGCACGGGCAATGGAGACCCGTTGCTTCATACCACCAGAGATCTGAGGAGGTTTTTTCTCAGCGGCTTCGGTCAAACCCACTAGTGCTAAGTGGTCACGGACAATCGCTCGCTTTTCTGGCAGAGATTTGTGGGGATAGACGGAATCCACAGCAAGGTAGACATTCTCGAACACTGTTAACCACGGCAAGAGGGCATAGTTTTGGAACACCACCATGCGATCGGGGCCGGGTTTAGTAATCGGTTTACCTCGTAGACGTACAGAACCATTGGTGGGTTGGGTAAACCCTGACACCATATTCAACAAGGTGGATTTACCGCAGCCAGAGTGGCCAATGACGCAGATAAATTCCCCTTCAGCAACAGTGAGGTCAATACCCTCTAGAACAGTGTAGGGACCTTTGGGGGTGGGATAAACCTTAGAGACGTTTTCGATGGTCAAGAAGGCATCAAGGCTAATATCAGCCTTTTGTTTGGGCGGTGCAATAGTTGTTTGAGTCATGGGAGTTACCGTTGTGTTGTCAGAATGGACAGAAACAGTTACGTGAATTCGGTTAATTCGTTCGTAGTAACGACTTCAGTCGTTGTCCTTGGAGGTTGAGGACTAAAGTCCTCACTACGAACGAAATGATGAACGGTGGATGGGGTTAGGCGGCAATGACCGATCGGCGATCAAGGATTACCTCAGCCACACTGAAATCCCGCTTGATGGAGAGACTATTTAGGTAGGCGATCGGATCGTCATCAGACTTAAACACCATGCCATCAAACAGGCGGATTGGTCCCCGACTGTAGTTGCTGCTTTCCAGCAAGCCCAGTTCGCGGGCAGCAATGCTGAATACACTTACCCGACATACCCGCTCCAGGATTTCTAGCCAGTTGCGAGGGAAGGGAATATCTCCCCAGCGGGCAAGCTGGGTTAGGGTCCAGAGGGTTTCGGTGCGGCTAGGACGGTTCACCCCTTCTCCGTAGAACTGGTGGTGGGCATATTCCCGCCGAGGTGAATCTAGGCTACAGGTGTAGTTGTTGGGGTCACCAAGGTGAATGTAGTCTATGCTAGTGCTGACGTAATCCTGTCCTGCAATGAGCTGGCGAATTTCCTCGTGGTGGGCAGGGTCAGCGCAGTAGTGGCAGGCCTCTAGCAGGGCTTTCACCAGAGCAATGTGGGTGTTGGGATAGGCGGCTGCCCAGTCTTCCCGCACACCTAGCACTTTGCCAGGATGACCTTGCCAGATTTCTAGATCGGTCGCCACAGTGAAGCCAATGTTTTCCATCGCTGCCCGCAGGTTCCAGGGTTCACCTACACAGAAACCATCAATAATGCCAGATTTGAGGTCGGCTACCATTTGAGCAGGGGGAATAGTCTTTAGTTGCACATCCCGATCGGGGTCAATGCCACTAGCAGCCAGCCAATAGCGCAACAACAGATTGTGCATAGAGGAAGGATGTACCATACCCAAGGTGTGCCGCTGGTCTGCTGATTCTAGCAACATGCGCTTGAAATCGGCTGCGCCGTAGACTCCCTGATCCAGGAACCTCTTGGCTAAGGTAATAGCGTTGCCGTTGCGGGTCATGGTCAAGCTAGTAACCACAGGCAGAGGTTGCTCTTGATGTCCGCCAGTGGTCAACCATACGGGCATTCCGGAGGGCATTTGAGCTGCATCCAGATAGCCACCGACAATGCCATCAACAATACCGCGCCAACTAGTTTCCCGCACTAGGGTGACTTCATCCAGTCCATGCTTGGCAAAGAAGCCCTTTTCCTTGGCAATGGCCAGAGGGGCGCAGGCGGTGAGGGGCACAAACCCCAGTTGCAGGTTCACCTTTTCTAGGCCATGACGAGCCACCACGGCTGTTTTTTGGGCACGAATTTTCTTGATGCGCTTTTGCTGATTGAGGAAGTAGATGATTTCGCTGCGAAGACTGTAGTAGCTGGGATGCTTGACCACTTCCATGCGGCGACGGGGACGGGGAATATCCACCTCTAGGATGCCGCCAATTTTGGAGGCAGGGCCGTTAGTAAGCATGACGATGCGATCGCTCAGCAAAACGGCCTCATCTACATCATGGGTGACCATCACCGCTGTCACCCCATTCTCTTCACAGATTTTCATCAACTGCTCTTGCAGATTCCCCCTAGTGAGGGCATCCAAGGCTCCGAAGGGTTCATCCAGCAGCAACACCTTGGGGCGAATTGCTAAGGCGCGGGCGATCGCCACTCGCTGCTTCATCCCTCCAGAGAGCTGGGCAGGGGGCTTATCCGCCGCATGACGCAACCCCACCATGTCAATGTGCTGCTCCACAATCTGCTTGCGCTCTGCCTTAGAGAGGTGAGCTAGCACTTCGTCCACAGCTAGGGCAATGTTCTCCCGCACCGTCATCCAAGGCAGGAGAGAATAATTTTGAAACACCACCATGCGATCAGGCCCTGGCTTGCGAACCTGTTGGCCCTCTATAGTTACCAGGCCATCCGTGGGCAAATCTAATCCTGCCACCATATTCAACAAAGTAGACTTGCCACAGCCAGAGTGACCAATTAAGGAAACAAATTCCCCTCGTTTGATGGTTAAATCGATACCCCTGAGAGCAACATACTCATTACCTCCCGCTAGGGGAAATACCTTCTCGACATTTTCAACGGCTACAAAGATGCTCATCGGTTTTCCTCTCTGTGAATATTGAGTGTGACTATTGAGTTCTCTTCCATGTCCCCCTCTCCCAAACTTGGGAGAAGGGGGGTAGGAGCAAGACGTTTCCAGTTGTTTCAACTCTCCCCCTTACTGCTCTGGCACAATCCAGTTTTGGATGGCAGCAGCAATGCGATCGAGCATTAAACCGACAGCACCAATGTAGAACAGGGCCAAAATCACTTCACTCACGTAGCCATTCTGGTAAGCTGTCCAAATGAAGTAGCCAATGCCCACTACGCCAGACATCACAATCTCTGCGGCGATAATGGCCAACCAAGCCAGACCGATCGCAATCCGCAAGCCTGTGAAAATGTAGGGCAACGCCGAGGGAATTAGAATCTTAAAGAAATACTTACGGGGGGAAATTTGCAGCACCCGTGCCACATTGCGGTAGTCCTGGGGGATCTGCTGCACGCCTACAGTGGTGTTGATTAAAATTGGCCAAACGGCAGTGATGAAGATTACAAATACGGCTGCCAGTTGCACATTCGGCAGGGCAATCAGGGTAATAGGCACCCAAGCCAGTGGGGGAATTACCCGCAAAAACTGGAACAGGGGATCAAGCGCCCTATTCACAATCCTATTCGTACCCACCAAAATGCCTAAACCAACCCCAACGATCGCCGCCCCAAAGTAGCCCTGAGCCACTCGCAATAAGCTTGCCCAAGTCTGCCAAAACAGGCCCTTGTCTAACCCACCCCGATCTAGAAAGGGATACATTAGTAGTTCCCGCGTTTGCTGGTTCGTGAACAGTGTTGATGGCGCGGGCAGTTTCGTTATCCCTGCCACTGACAACGCCTGCCATATCAGTAAAAAACC
>JANWZG010000057.1 GCA_025054735.1 Cyanobacteriota bacterium
TGGGGTGGTGTACAACATCAACCCAGCGACGGATCTAACAGCGGCTAGCTTTGCAGCCAACACCACTATTCCGGCGGCAGCCTTACCCGATGCGTCCGGCAATAACGGCCTGTTTGGGCAAGGCACAGAAGGCTATCGCAACGAGCGATCGACCACCTTGCTGGGCAAGCTCTATTACCAGGCTAACTTAGTCTATCCCAATGGCCGATTTGTCAACGAGCCACTCCGCCGAGCGCTCTACGCCCTAGGTACCGATCCACAAAAGCGGCTGACCCTATCGGAACAGGCGGCGATCGACGCAGCTATCTGTTCACTGCGCATTTTGGGTGACCCCACCGTGACGACGACGGTGCCTACCCCCTCTGCCACACCCGTGATTCCCCATGGGGCCATTAAAGAGGTGACCATGCTCGACCCCCGCCAACCCAAGGCGATCGATGGTCGATTTATCCGGGTACAGAGTGCCTCAGCCACCGCCTCAACGGGCACGGGCACAGCTCAAACCTACACCATTACCTACACCATTCCGCCGAACTTCCGTCCTAACTGGAACGGTCTGGCGAATGCTACCCTGGATGATGGCTCACCAGGGGATACGCAACTATCGGAGATCTTTGATCCCAACGATACCCCCGGTGGGGACGTGGTGACTGTGCAGGGGTTTGAGAGTGTGAACCCCTTGCTCAATGCCCATCGGGGTGTAATCACGGCCATTGATGATACGGCTGGTACAATTACCGTGCGGGTACGGGGTAACAATCCAGCGGCAATTCCCAACACGCCGGCTCCCAATGCTACGGCTGGGATTACCGACACCTCTACCTCTGAGCTGGATATGCCCCTAGAAGACCGCCAGCCCTCTGAAATTCGGGTTACCCAGCTTGACCTGAACCTATTGCGCACCACGGAATTGTTTAATGCTGGTGGCGCTCCCTATGACCCCAGGGAATTCATGATTCCCAACAGTGGCCTCATCTACGTCAGCCGAGACGACTCCTTGCCCGACCTCAGCGATGTCAGCAGCACCAACGCCAATACCAACCGCATCCTCAGCCCGGTGGACTATCGGGTTGATCCGACCCGCCGCATTGGGGGCGTGATGTTGATCAACGGCAACCGCATTGATCGCATCAACCAGTACCGCGATGTTGAAAAGGGCTTAATTGTCGCCACCAACTTGGCAGGCTATGTGCAAGCCGACTCGCGGTTCGATGGCGGCGGTAACCCGATTGGCGACTTCAATCTCCACGCTGACCCCAACACCCGGGTCGCCCAGCAAGAGTTTACTGTGGCCCTAGCAGCCGACTGGAGCAATTTCTACACGCGCACCGTTGCCCAAATTAACAACAACTTTGCCTGCCGTCCCGGCGGCTTGAATGCCCTCTGCACGAATGGTGATAGCTGGCGGAGTGCAGTGCTACTGGCCGATAGCTTCTCGCCCCTGTCGCGTAACTATCGGCTTGGCTATCGCAGCGATGGCAGCTTTGACCTGAACAACAACGAAGATACCTGGGTGTCGCGGGCCAAGCGCCTCAGAAATGGCTTCTTTACCAACGCCTTTGCTATCAATGGCCTGAGTGGGGCAGCGCAGGATAATGCTGA
This sequence comes from Cyanobacteriota bacterium, assembly GCA_025054735.1. Classification (NCBI taxonomy): domain Bacteria; kingdom Bacillati; phylum Cyanobacteriota; species Cyanobacteriota bacterium. The sequence continues at coordinate 1,603 of JANWZG010000057.1, forward strand.
CCCGTTTAACGACCACTTCTACACCAACAATAATGCCGGGGCGGTGGGCAGCACCTACTTCAACAACTATGTTACCCCCGTGCAGCGACGCTCAGAAGATGCTGCTAACGCTAGTTTCCCCGCCTACGTGATGGAAATTTGCCGCAAGTTGCCCGTGTCAGAGTGCACCCCCAGCGATTGGGGCATGGGCTACGACCTAAACGGCGATCGCGACGTGCAAGATCGGTTGCAGGACATGCGCCAATCCATTGGCGGTGTTGTGCCCGATGCCTTGGTGGATATTCTGCAAGCTGGTAACCTTGAGTTCCGTGAGCGTGACATCAAGCCCTACCAGCTTGGGCGCATCCTGACGGATATGGCGGGGAGAACAGACGTTAATACATCGGGAGCGCTAGAGTTTCGGGATGGTGGCCCTAATGATGAGGCAAGGTGGGACGTAGCCTACAACACAGCCGGCAACAATTTCAGCCCCATGGATCGCTTGGGGGCAGGCACAACGGGCCGACCTGCCCTAGAGCTTGGCGATCGCCGCTTTGCCCGCCGGGTTGCCTTTGCCCGTGATCAGCAAGGCAAGTTAGTCTTCTCTCGTAGTGAAGATGCCAATGATAACAACAGCCTAGACGCAGGTGAAGACCGCAACCGCAATGGTGCTCTGGATAGGGCTGTGAACGTGAAGCCGATCGGTGTAGGCTGTCCGCTGAATATTGACACCACTCCAACGGCGTTGTCGCTACTAGGTTGCTACTACCGCGACACTGCTTCCAACTGGGGGGATCCTGGTGTATTGGAAAACGGTATCTACTATGGCCGCCCTGGAGTGACGAGAAATAACCTGTTCTTCCGCACTACCGATAACCGTACAGGCAATCCAGGGAACCTAGCCGATGTGAGTTATCGAGGTGACCGTCCTCTGTACATTATGGGCGAGGCTCAGGGAGGTAATATTTCCGCCTTGCCGCCCACCCCTGAGATTCCTGGGGTACGCAGTTTGAATCTGCCTGCTGGTAATCGTGCCTCTAGCTACAGTCTTTGCACTAACGATAATGCTGCTGATGGCGGTAGCTCTCGAAAGCCAGTGCTGACAGGGCTAGGTCAAACTGAACTGGGCAGGTGTAATGCTCAACCTGGCGACCCCATGCAGGCGATCGCGAATTTCCAAGCGGATGTCATGGCCTTGGATGATACGGTTTCTGCTACAGATAACATCGTGTCACCTACCATTACAGGGTTGGGGTTAGGTACGGCAGCTACTCCTGGAAACGATACGACTACGATTACCACTAACCCTCCACCTTCACCAGTCCCTAATCAACCCGTCGTTAACCTGATCAAGTTAGGTGTTCTGCTACCTAGTTCTGAATTCCCCACTAGCACAACCTGCAAAAAGATCAAGCTAGTGGGTGGAGCCAATGATGTGTTTATATTCCGCTCCGGCGGGGGCGGTGCCTTGAATTTCGGTGCAGCCGCTGGCAATAACACTCACTGCGGCTTGCAGGTGGAACTAGATGGTGTAGATCCCAATAATGTCTTTTGGGTTACTGACAAAAACGTGCAGTTTAATCAGGTTGGTGCCGCTGAAAATAGACGGCACAGGATAGTTGGCACGTTTGTTGCCCAGGGTACCTCTAACCCCAAGTGGCTAACTGTCGATTTCTATGGTCGGTTTTTAGGGTCTAACGGCAAGCCATCGGCCCCTAATTTCGGCAATGCCAGCATTACAGCCGTCAGCAGCGATGCTCAGCCGCTGTTGGTGCCTGTGTTGCAGTACACCGCCACCAAGGATGACCCCAATAACAACATTCGACCCAGCGACAAAAACTGGTCAGGTGATAATGATGATGCTGGTGCTGCTAATCGTTGGCGGCAGGTGGCTCCTAATGTTGGGGAAATTTACAACCTAGTGGTGGCAGTGGGTAATAACCCGGCTCGAACGGCTCCCCGTGTAGAGGGCGATGGCGGTATTGGTAACTTCCCCCGCTTTTTAGAACATTGGAACGGTTTTCCGCTGACTATTAATGGTGGCTTGATTCAAATCAAGCGCTCAGCCTTCGCTACCAGTGGTGACCGCTTGTTGTTTAACGAGGGTAACTTTACTAACCCCTCGAACTGGACTACCTTTGGCTATTTCCAAGCCTATAAGACTGGTAACTCGCCAATTGGTAACCAGTGGGGCATCAATGCTAGCTATCAACCCCCCAATCGTCTGTTTGGCTTTGACCCCGGCATTCTCAGTCAGTTGCCTGACCTGTTTACAGAACAGTTCTCGGTGCCAGAACCTGTGCGTAATGAGTTCTTCCAGCAGCTAGACCGTAGCGATCGCTGGGTACAGGCTTTGCTCTGTGCCACACAGCCGGGTGATGACCCCAACACGCCGCGGGCGATCGTGGGCGACAAAAACTCAACAGACCCAGCAGTGCGTCGGGGTTACTTCCAGCGGGTAGGAATTGCCAATGCCGATACGGGTGATATTCCCTATCGCTTCCCAGCGATTCCGGTCAACAACCCCTTCCGCCCTCGCAATAGTCCGTTCTGTCCCGCTGCCTTCACGCAGTATCCCAGCACCTGTACGGCTACGGGCACTACCCAATGTAACCCCTGATGTCATCTGTTTGCCTATGTTTCCTACCACCTGAGTTGTCACTATGTTGAAGCATCTGACCGTTCGCTGGTTACACCTACTCTCATCCCCCGACCCCCTGCTCCCCAGGGGGAAGCAGCAGGCTAGCCGGGATCAGGGTCCCTCGCCTATGCGGATGACTACGGGGTTTACCCTAGTGGAGCCGCTGATGGCCTTGGTGGTGGTGTCGGTGTTGTTGGTGACGACGGCTCCGGTGATGGTGCTATCGGTGGCATCGCGGGTGCGGGCGCGGCAAATTGAGCTAGCCTCCCAAGCGGCTCGCAGCTATATCGACAACCTGCGATCGCGATCGATTGATCCCCCTAGTACCACCAATGCCAACATTAGCCCTGCCCGCACAGCCGTGGCCAGAGACTTTCGCTATACCACCTGCACCGTTGCCCAATCGCCCCCTACCCGCACGGCAACTGACCCAGCCTGTGTGCGCTTTCCGGTACCCCTGGGGAATAACTTCATGCCACCCACCTTTACAGCGGCTGACTTTACCAATGTGCCTGCTAACACCGATCAGGGAGTGCTGATTGACGGCAACGGCGATGGCTCCTACCGAGGCATTGTCGATTTTCGTATCCAGGCCATTCGCACCATGATCCCAGGCGAGACGGTAGCTACCCCCGCTACGGCAGATGCTGTCAGGCGACGGGGCTATTCCCTAATTGTGCGCGTCTATCAGGGCAACTCTACCCTAGGTCAGCCCCTATCGGTACGAGAGGTAGAACGGGCCTTTACTGCCAGTACCAGCGGCAACACTCGCCGTACCCGCGACAACCCCTTAGTGGTCATGCGCACGGAGATTACGGGTGACTCGACTAGAACAGACTACACTGACCCGGCTGTGGATAACGGCATTGCTCCTAATCTATACCGACCATCACCTTGACCTCTATCAGCCATGCACGTCTAGCTATGCATTTTGGGGAGACAACTACAGTGACTACTACGTTGAAACACCTGCTCCGTCTACTCTTGCGCTATCGCCTAGTCAGTTCGCCCCAGCAGCGCGGCTTTACCCTGATTGAGCTGCTGGTGGCGCTGATTATTTCGACATTAGTAGTATCGGGACTCTTGACCTTTGTGAATAGTGTCAGCCAGACCGAGCGGCGGGAATTGGTGAAAGCTAATGCCCAGCAAGAGATTCAAGATGCGACGGATTTTATCGTGCGAGATCTGCAAGAGGCTGTCTACATCTATGATGCGGTGGGGCTATCTAGCACAGGTTTAGCAGGAATAGCCGACAACATTCCCCCCTTGGGCGGTGCTGGTAATTTGGGCGGGGCAACTCGCTGTGACTCGATCGCCACCTGTAGACCCGTACTAGCATTTTGGAAGCGGCGGGGGCTTGATCGCTGTGATTCACTTCCAGGAGCTGGTGGTAACCGTACCCGTGTAGGCATTGTCACAGGGCAAGCTTTTGCAGCCGCTTCCCGGCCATCAACAGCCGCTCTAGACTCAGCGACTGAATGTCAGCGAGGCGACAATGCCTTTGTCTATTCCTTGGTGGTGTACTACCTGATTCGTGATCCAGACAATAACCCCAGCGCTACATGGTCGCGAGCGGCGCGCATTGGCCGGTTCGAGATCCGCGATGGTGTAGTTAACCCTACCCAGACTGACCCTGCTAATCGGTTCAATGCTCCGGCGATTCCCCCTGACCCCGGTTATTTGCCCTTTAATTTGGGCAACATTACTGCAGATACGCGCATCGCTTCGATCGATGAGGCCATGCGAGCTTGGAAGAGTGACACATCCCTGCCACCATCCTTTAGTGCTGGCTATACTCCGAATGCTGCCTATGCAGCTACCAGTATGCAGATTCTTGCCGACTTTATTGACGACACCCCCACTACCACCACTAACCCCACTATCCAGAATGGCATTAACGTGCTCAGTCGGTTGATGCCGATTCCGATCGCGGTGGGCATTCCCACTGGCAACACGGTCAACCCCGATGATGCCTGTGCTGACCCCAACCGGGGGGCTATGGGGCCAGGGGCAACGCGGGTGCCGCGTGACCTAACCACGGCTGGACAGTTAAATCTGAGTAGTTTCTATGCCTGTGTAAGCGCTAACCGGGCAGCAGCGCGGGTATACCTGCGGGGCAATGCCCTTGCCCGCCTCAGGCCCCGAGTTTTGCCGAATCGCCGTCCTGTGACTGCCGCTAACGTTGGCTTTTTGCCTACAGCAGAAGCACGGGTCTATGGACGTGGTTTCTTTGTTCCCATTCGCTAATCTGGATGTTCCTATGAACCTTGCCTTAGCCCGCTCTATTCTCCGCCCAGGAGCTACCCGATCGGCGAACCGTAACCGAGGGTTTACATTGATTGAATTGTTGGTAGTGATCGTGATCATAGGAGTAGCAGCCACGATCGCTGCTCCAAGTTGGGTGGCCTTTACCAACCGCCAAAAGATTAGCAAAGCCGCCGATCGTCTGGCTACAGCCTTTCAAGAAGCCCGCAGTGAAGCTAAGAGAGGTAAGCAATCTTATCGTCTCACCTTTCGCAACAACAATGGCATCGTGGAGTATAGCGTACAGCGAGCTGATGTGTTGGTATCTGCCACCAAGAACGACAGACGGGCATGGAGACCTCTCTTGACCCAACAGGAGGGTTTGCGGCCTGGTTTTTTGTTCGCCTGCACCAATGTGGTGAGAACACCAATGAACACAGCTATTGCAACCGTTGGTAACCCCAATGCCTTGATTACCGGAACTCCTGCCTGTCAAATTATTGAACAGTCATCGGGAACCTCGTCCAACGACCAAGCCTTGCCGACCATTATTTTTAGCTCTACAGGCGGGCTACCGATCAACAGCACTACACCCATTGTTGTAACTGTAGGCTTAAATCGACGTGCCAATAATACCAATGCTAACGATTTGATTCGGAGCAGTCGCCGTTGCATTTACATCGAGACCCTGCTGGGAGTTACGCGCACAGCACGAGATACTGCTTGCCCGAACGTTTAAGCAAGAGAGCCAGCACGGCCCCCTTGACAGCTTCCCTAAACCGGCTCGGCCCCCGAGAGCTTCCTAAAACCAGCACAGCTCCCCTGACAGCTTCCCCAAACCGACCCGGCCCCCCTGCTCCCCCCTTGGGAGAAAGGGCTGGGGGATGAGGGCCATACACCTGGAAACCGACCCATCTCCCCTTTCCCCTCTTGAGAACTTCCCCAAACCAACTCACCCCCCTTCTCCCCCCTTGGGAGAAGGGGCTGGGGGATGAGGGCCATAGAAGGGGCTGGGGGATGAGGGCCATACACCTGGAAAATCATAGCTACTTCCAAGATCAGTAGCCAGGGAATGAGAGCCATACACCTAGAACAGCTACAGCTTCTCCCAGTGCCATCTACTCCGCCTCCCAATAGTTTTCAGACAACAGAGAATCTGACCTTGAATCAAATTTCCAACCATCAGGAAAATCCATCTGTCGATATTCAAATCGGACATCATCCAGCGCATTTTGATAAGCCGTATTGAACACCTCCTCCAGATAAGACTTCAAGCTAGGTGAGTCTTGCAGCAGATCTTGGATTTGACGGCGCTGTTCTCGAATGGTGAGTTCCCACCCATGCAAGTTATCTGGGCGATTGACATAAATCCGCTTGAGCAAATGGGCCAATAAAACCGTTAGTCGGTTTTTTATTCTCGCCTGTCACGGTTTGCCAAGCCCTCAATCTCCTCAACTAATCAACTAAATTGTCCAGATCCACTTGTTCAAACGCCCTGTCTCTGAGTTGAGAGGCAGTCACTTCACACCATTGAACAAAATCCTGATCATAGAGGTTTTGAACGTTGATAGTTGAATTCATAGTAGGCCCTCTCCGACGTTACTACCAGTTTTACTAGGCGTTCTGCAATCACTGCACAGTTCCCGTATGCAAGGGTGTCAATATACACACAAGTGTGCAAGGCCAAGTCGGGCCTCTGCTAGACGCAAGTGTACTTGGTCAGCGATCGACGGCGACCTGCATGGCAGAGGGCAACGTTTGCGAGAGCCGACATAGATCCTTGCTACGAGCCTCCGATACTCTCACCTTACCGCTTGATCAGAACAAAGACAGCAACAGCTAGAACAAAGTAGCCAAATCCCTTCTCAAGCTGCTTAGCACTGACAAATTGATTCAAGTAGGAACCCACCAGAATTCCGGCACTAGAGGCAACCGTGAACGACAAGAGCAAACTCCAGTTGATGGGAACGTGACCAAAGTATCCAGCAAACCCAGTAACGGACTTCAGAGCCAAGATAATTAGAGAAGTTCCCACAGCCTCTTTCATGGGGGTTTTGCCCAGCAACACTAGGGCTGGAATCACCAGAAACCCGCCGCCAATGCCAACAAAGCCAGTGAGAGTTCCAACTGCCAGACCCTCTAGGGCGATCGCCAACCAGTTAGGAATTATGGCATGGTGATGAGACTGATGAGACTGGTCAACCTGATCGGACGATGCTTCCGACTTGCTGGAGCCTTTACGGATCATCGTAACTGATGCTATCAACATCATCGCACCAAAGGTCACCAGTTGCACTGTTGGGGTAATAAACGGTAGCGAGGCTATCCGCGCTCCTATGTATGCTCCCAGCATGGACGCAGGTGCGAACAGGCCGATAATTCTAGGGTTGACATTACCTTGCCGCCAATGGGGAATCGCCCCAATCACGCTGGCAACTCCCACAATCACTAAGGTCATTGCAAAGGCAGACTTTGCAGGCACCGACATGACGTAGATCAGAACAGGAGCTGCCAGAATAGAGCCTCCTCCACCGATTAACCCTAGGCTGATGCCAATTAAAGTTGCCAGTAAGTGTCCGATGATAGTTGTCAGCATTAATGTATTTTCCTAGTGAATCCAGCTTGAAATCTAACTAGCTGTGGGGGTGAAGAGGGCCAGCTCTTTACGAGGGGAATGCTCACCCTCTTACGTAATCCACAACTGATGTCAACACAGACGATTAGCAGCAGGTCACTGCTCAAATCAGTACAAGACTCTCCAAAAGTATCCAAAAGTAATTGAGGTGTTCCCATGAATAAACCCTAGGAAACCCGTTGGTTGTAGGGCAGCTTGGCCAGCAGCATTGCTAATGCACAGGTATTAGTGATGCCAGCAAATACCAGCCCAGAGCCAACAAAGCCGCTAAGGAGTAAAAACCAGGGAGATACAAAAGCGCCAAGCACAGTGCCAATGACCACCAGCGAACCTGCTACAATTTGCACTTGCCGCATGAGGCTAATGGGTGCGTGTTTGTTCACCTGAGTTGGATAGCCCGCCTGTACCCAGGTCGATAACCCTCCCTCTAAGTGCATCACGTCATCAATTCCTGCTGCGAATAATTTCTGAGCAGCTTGAGCCGATCGCCTCCCTGTCCGGCAGTACAGTACGGTGGGCTTGCTAGGATCTAATGGCAGCCGATGCGGATCAAATTTAGATAATGGCATTAAAATTGAGCCGGGAATCTTTTCGCTGGCATGTTCAGAGGGTTCACGCACATCGATAAGTGTGACTGCTTGCTGACTCAACAGGGTATGCAGCGACGACGGATCGATGGTTTTCAGACGATTGCATTGGGTTTGACTGGAATAGTCGAACTGTACTTCACTGTTGCTGATCATTGACTCCTCCTAACTGTTCAACGGATTGGGTAATGTAGTCTAAAAAGAATCGCTTGAGACTAGGGCGATCGTCGAAGTTCAACCCCATTGCTGCTGTTCGCTGTAGGAATTCTTCAACCGTTATGCCCTGATTAACTCCGGCCCGCAGCAGTGCAATTCCTGCTGATCGTAGACCGAGTGAGCAGTGCATCAAAACTGGCTTTGGGAGCTGATCAATTTGTTCAGAGATCTGAGCCACAAGTGCCCCACTCAGGGCAGAAGGATTGACTGGAATGTGGGCGTACTGCATCCCCAGTGATTCCACAATCTGCGACTCATCGGGTAGAAATCCTTTTTCCTTTGGCATCCTCAAATTGACTACAGATTTGAAGCCCTGTTGAGATGCCTGTTGCAATTGCTCTGGGCTGAGTTCTCCAGCAATAGAGACTTCATCATCAATGCGATGGATGCCAATGAGCTGCGTTTCATTCATGGTTGTATTGCATTGCTGTGATTAAGCTGGGCCATGGCTCTAGCTGGCTATTAGCACTTTGCCGCACTGTTCGTTTGCTGGAACCGCTTCCATGATTTTTTTCGGATCAGGCAGCTTTAGCCCACGCATAAACTCGATAAACTGATCGCGAGTTCGTCCGACAAAGCGAGGATTCCATTGTTTTTCTTCGGCGATCGTGGAGACGCTGTGACCCCGATAGTCGTGGCCGGGGTACACCAATGTGTCATCGGGCAGCGTGAACAAGTGCTCTGTTACAGAGTCGTACATGGCACCCGCGTCGCCACTTTGGAAATCAGTTCGTCCACAGCCTCGAATAAACAACGCATCACCTGTTAAAACTCGGTCACCGTTGACTAGATATGCCATGTGGCTATCGGTATGCCCCGGAGTCGCGATCGCCTGAATGTTAATGTCACCCACGCTCAAAACTTCCCCATGCCGAATATGGCGATCAGCGCAGCTAACTTGTGCCTTCTCTGGCACGATCGTTTCACAGCCTGTTAACTCCCGTAATTTTCCAGCCCCCGTAATATGGTCAGCATGGACATGGGTTTCTAGGCAGTATCTCAAGGTCAAGCCCAATTCGTTCATGAGTTTGTAATCGCGCTCTACCTGCTCAATCACTGAGTCAACTAGGACTGCTTCCTTGGTGTTGGTGTCAGCGATTAGATAGGTATACGTCCAAGTATCTTGATCAAACAATTGGCGGAATAGCATCGTTCTGTTACCTCGTAAGTCTGTTGGATCGTGAGACAGTAATGTATGGGAGGGGTGCATTCTAGGTGTCGCCCACTACGAACAGAATGGTGATGACAACTAGGACTGAGAAGAACGCAAGATAGCCCGTGACCATAGAATGCGATTGCCTCACAGCGCTAATTCAAAGAATCTATGGATTATTAAATTACTATATAGTAATTTAGTTGATGAACAGATTTTCGTCAAGCCGTCAGACAGGAATTTAAGCTTTTCTTTATTTAAGAACTATATAACTAATTAGTAGCATATTGTATAAACGATATTCGCAGGTAGTAACATGACCATACAATTAATATGTCATGTTACTGGCTGATTTTCTATACCTTTTGTTACATTCGAGGAGCTACCGTGTCACCAACTGTACAGCAAACCCAATCGATACAACCTACGGCACAACTTAATAACAATCTCTCGGCGGCTGAAGTCAACTCCCTGCCTGTGAAGCGTCACCAAATTGTGATCGTGGGGGGAGGAGCTGCCGGAATTGCAGTTGCAGCCCAGCTTTTGAGGCGAAACCGCGGCCTGGATATTGCTATTGTCGAACCGTCTGACAAACACTATTACCAACCAGGTTGGACACTGGTGGGTGGTGGTATAGCTCCCATTAGCGAATTCATTCGGAATGAACAGGATGTCATTCCCAAGGGAGCAACTTGGATTCAAGCGCGAGTGGCAAAACTCGACCCCGATCGCAATACGGTTATCACCGAAGCAGGGCAAGCCATTGAGTACAATTACCTGGTGCTGTGTCCCGGCATTCAAATTGATTGGCACCTGATTAAAGGCTTAAAAGAAGCGTTGGGTCGAGGCGGAGTTACCAGTAACTATTCCAAAGATTACGCCCCATACACCTGGGAGACTATCCGAAACTTCAAAGGTGGGAACGCCCTTTTCACCTATCCCGCTACACCTATTAAGTGTGGGGGTGCACCTCAGAAGATAATGTACATGGCCGACGATACCTTCAAACGCAAGAGTGGTGTCGGCGTAAACACAACTGTGATGTTTTGCAGCGCTGGGACCTCGATGTTTGCCGTGCCAGAGTACTCTGCCTCTTTGGACAAGGTAGTCGCTAGACGCGGTATCGTCACCAAATTCAAGCACAACCTCAAGGAAATTAAGGCAGACACGCAAGAGGCTATTTTTGATGTCACTACAAATGATGGTGTTGAGGAGGTCAGTATTCACTACGACATGATCCATGTAACCCCGCCTATGAGTGCCCCTGACTTTATCAAGCTGAGTCCGCTGGCTGGGGCCGGTGGCTGGGTAGATGTGGATAAAACCACACTGCAACATACCCGTTATGCCAATGTATTTTCCCTAGGTGATGCATCGTCTCTACCCACCTCTAAAACGGCTGCTGCTGCTCGTAAGCAAGCTCCGATCGTGGCCCAGAACTTGCTGTCTTTGATACAGGCACAGCCACTGGCAGCAGCATACGATGGCTATACCTGCTGTCCCCTGATCACGGGCTACAACTCGGCGATTATGGCAGAGTTCGCCTATGGGGGAAAGTTGGCTCCCTCGTTTCCCCTTGATCCCACCCAGGAACGCTACTCAATGTATCTGGCAAAAGCTTATGTGTTGCCTTGGCTATACTGGAACCGGATGCTGAAGGGTAAGGGATTTGAGGCGGATGTTTTCAAGCCCATTAACAAGTTGCTCCGCCGCTAGATAAAATCTGGATGCAATTTGGATGAAGTTGGGGAGGGGGATTGGTGATACCAATTCCCCAATGCGTAGCCATAGATAGCTTGCGTAGGGACTTAAGTCCTGACTACGAACTGATAAGCTGTGTCGCTAGCTTCTCAACTACCACACGCAACCCTCGCCTGCTGTTCTAAGCAAATTTACGCAGTCAACTGACAGGCTGGCTGAGATAACAATTATTTCTTTCCAGGCTTAGTCTTAACAGTTACAGGGCCGTTAACAACCACTTGACAGGCCAGACGGTAGGTGTCTGGTTTACGTCTAAG
>JANWZG010000058.1 GCA_025054735.1 Cyanobacteriota bacterium
GGTGGCTCTTTCAAGTCACTAATTAGCACTTTCACCCCCAATACCAAAATATTGACTGGGCGCGTCAGTTTGGGTAACTGAAAAGCCCCCTGGGTAGAAATAGCATCTTGAGCAAAGGCATCCCGCTCAGATTGGCTCAAGGGTCGCTGCATCAGCGGCGTTGAGTTGAAGGAAAACGCTAACAGTGCCCCGGCCATAGCTGAGATCATCGCCACACCTGTCAACGACAGCACCAATCCAATCCAACGGATGACGCCTGAGCGGCGTGGTTTCTTCCGCACCTTTTTGCCCCGTAGCTGTCGATAGCCTGGTTGAGGGCCTGGTTGATAGGGGTTTCTTCGAGTTGCCACAGACTTCAGCACTAGACAAACGTCACCATTCTGGCACAGATGCAGCAAATGGACTATGGTTACCCGTCATGGTTAACTTGAAAGCAGCAGTGGGAGCTGACTCTATAGCGCTATTCAGGTTTGTTTAAACATCCTATCAAGACATCTACGATTTCGGGCAGTGGGTAGGGAGGCCAATTCTTCAGGAGTTAGGTCGCGCCATTGACCTTGAGGGAGATTGGCAAGCTGGAGATGGGCGATCGCCACCCGGACAAGCCGTAGGGTAGGGTGACCCACAGCCGCTGTCATGCGCCGGACTTGGCGGTTTCGTCCTTCTGTCAAAGTCAACTCTAACCAGGCAGTAGGCACTGTTTTCCGAAAGCGAACAGGAGGGTTGCGAGCTGGCAAAGGTGGCTCCTCGGCTAGCAGGCGTGCCTTAGCCGGGCGAGTTTGGTAGCCTTGAATAGTAACACCCCGACGTAACTGGTCAAGGGCAACTTCTGTAGGGATGTGCTCTACTTGCGCCCAATAGGTACGGGGATGGTAGTATTGCCGATCGCCCAAGGCATGTTGCAACCGACCATCACTTGTCAGCAGCATTAACCCTTCACTGTCGTAGTCTAACCGTCCAACCGGATAGACATCTGGTACAGCGATATAGTCTTTCAGCGTGGAGCGGCCAGCCTGGTCAGTGAACTGACTTAACACGCCATAGGGCTTGTGGAATAGGAGATAGCGATGAGTCACAGACGATAACGAATTAGCACCGTTAGATGAGAAAATATTGCTGAGTGTAACCATTTGCACTCATAATTGTAACGATCATTAATTTGCAATTATCCCCTCAGCTCTTAAATCAACTCAGCCCAGGAGTCAGTATCGATGAATAATTTCTTAAGGATTCTCAATCCCAAAAAATCTAACGCTGTTAATGTAAAGGCAAAGAGAGGTAATGGTTTCTTTCTGGAAGCCGTGGATGATGAAGAATCATCGCCAACAGCCACGCATACTGAAACAACCGTTGATGCTTCTGCGATCGTCACAGCACAGCCTGCCTCTATTACTCCTACCCAAACTAACGAATCAGCAATCGTAGTAGCAGAAACTGCCAGCATCGCTCCTGCTAAGCCTGCTAAGACTAAGAAATTCAAGGGTGGCCTAGCTGCCCTTGTTCCTGGGCAAGGTAACAAAGAGAGTGCTACGGTTGTGGACACTGTGGCCACAGTGGTAACTGCTGCACCCAAAACAGAACCCACACCTGCTAACTTTGCTCCTACCTATCTCTCGCCCGCTCTGAGTCAGACACCTCGTCGCCGCCCCGGCCCTAGCATGTCTAGCTTTATGGAAATGGCACAGCAAGTCAAGGTACAGTAGAGTTCTATAGAGGTACTGTTGATGCATTGGTGATTTAAGGGCGCGGGGGCACTACCCCTGTGCCCTTGTTGTTTGCCCTTACCTATCCTTTTAGCGCTGCGCTCTTACAAGCAGATTTGTTGCTACTGTTTGTTAGGTAAGTCGTACTCGTTTCTAGTTTGCGTCATACGTACGGCAAAATCAGGTAGGCTGTTAACACCTTTCGGACAACCTTAGGGATTATGGCTTCAATCGCCCGTAAAAATTTGCTGGAAGATATCCCCCGTTTTCTAGTGGCTCAGGTAGGGATTATGTTTGCTGTCAGCTTGGTGACTATTCAAACTGGTCTTCAGGCTGGCTTCACGCGATCAACTTCGCTGCTAATTGACCAGTCCCAAGCAGATATTTGGTTAACAGCACGGAATATGGAACATTTGGGGTTGGCGATGCCTATGCCCTATGAGCGACGAGCACAAGCTGCACAGGTAGATGGCGTGGCAGCAGCAGAGGCCGTGATTATTCGTGGCTCAGTGTGGGGACAACCTGCCGCCGATCGGGTTTCCTCTGTAACGATTGTGGGAGCCGATCCCAATGGTCTGTTGCTAGCACCCTTGACTGTGACCCAAGGTAATCTGAGTGACTTGAACCAACCCTACCGAGTCATGGTGGATAAGACTAGCGCCCGATCGCTTAACATTCGGCAGGTAGGCGATCGCGGTCTGTTAGCGTCGTTGCCCGCGGAAGTTGTTGGCTTTACCCAGGGCACCCAATCTATTGTCTTTGAAACGTTACTAATCACGTCGCTGCCGACTGCCAATGCCTACGCCAAGTCCTTGTTGCCGACCAAAAGCTTGACAGATATAGCGATTCAGCCTAGACCTGATGATCCGCCTGCGATCGCCAACACCGACACTGTCTCCTTCTTGCTGATCAAAGCTGAAGCAGGTACTGATCTTGCTGCCCTCAGGCAACGCTTAGAGGATGAGCTAGATAACGTGCGCGCCTACACTAAGGCAGATATGGCAACTCAAACCCAACGCTATTGGGAACAGCGATCGGGCATTGGTTTCATCTTAGGCATGGGAGCCGTTGTGGGCATTGTCGTCGGCATAATCATTGTTGGGCAAATTCTCTATTCATCTGTATCGGATCACTTAAAGGAATTTGGCACCCTGAAGGCAATGGGTGCTTCTAACTGGTTTATTTACAGCGTGATTGTAGAGCAGGCGTTGTGGATGGCAATTTTGGGCTATGTTCCAGGTATGGCCCTGTGTACCGGAGTAGCTGCTTGGACAGCAGCCACCCAGGGCATTACGATTCTGATAACTCCAGCCTCGGCAGCGATCGTTCTAGGAACAACAGTGCTGATGTGTGTAGGGTCAGCAATCTTTGCTATCCAAAAAGTGACTAGAGTGGATCCGGCGATTGTCTTCAAGTCCTAGCCATCGTCAAGTGTCCCCATGCCCGTTAGAATGCTGAACATAGTGATTTTGTAGGGGCAACATGGCTATTATTTGGGAATTAGATTTCTATTCTCGTCCCCTGTTAGACGACGCTGGCAAAAAAGTCTGGGAGTTAGTAGTGTGCGAACGTGCCCAAACTGTGCAGGCTGAACTAAGTTCCTTGTTTCAATACACCCAGTTTTGCCCTAGCACAGAGGTCAACTCGCTATGGCTGCAAGCGGCTATCAAAACAGCAATCGCCCAAGCTCCGGCTCCTCCTGATCGCATTCGTTTCTTTCGCCGCCAGATGAATAACATGATTACTCGCGCCTGCAATGATCTGGGTCTAGAGGCCAAGCCTAGTCGGCGCACCTATACCCTTAACCTTTTGCTCCAGCAACGGTTGCAAACGGTGTACCCTACCATGGCAGGGTTCCAACCAGGCCAAGCCAACCCAATTGCTTCCGTAGTGAGCTATCAAGCTAGTCCACCCCTGCCGCTTCCCGATGCCCTGCGGGGCGATCGCTGGGCACTGGTAACTCTTGAAGCAGCCGCCTTTGACGATATGGCAGCATGGACGATTGACTTTCGTGACGTTGTGCCCTTATCACTGCTCAACTTGGCCCCGAATACGCCTGTTCCAGGGCTGCTGATCTTCTCATCCCGGGCTTTGCCCCTAGCAGGTTGGCTCTCTGGTGTTGAGTTAGCCTTCATTAAGTACGCACCTGGAAACCCAGCACAACTGGTCTTAGAAACAGGAGCTGACGATCGTTGGACGCTAGCAACGTTGTCAAACACTCAGGTGTGCCAAGAGGCAGAGCGTTTTGAAGCCGCTAAACAAGCTGCCCAACAGGTGCATTTCCTGGCTGTCCAGTCAGATCCTAACGTTGAAGCATTTGCAGGATTTTGGTTATTGCAAGAGGTCAATTTATCGTAACGTTGTCTTACGGTCACTAGTGTCAGTCGCTAACCATCAGCCATTGCGATTTGTTTTTAGTCATGCGTTGGCTGCTATTTGCAGTCTCTGTTTGACTACCAACCCTGTAACCAAATTATCAATTACTGCTGAGCAATCAACATTAATGGGTCTTGAGGAGTTAACACCAGACATTTCAGCCGAGCAATTGCTAACATTGGCATTGCGATCGGGGGCCGATGCTGCTGAAGTATTTCAGTCTCGATCGCTAGCTCGTCCTGTGTTTTTTGAGGCCAATCGGCTAAAGCAACTGGAATATACCCAGTCTGAGGGCACAGCTTTGCGATTGTGGATGAATGGCAGCCCTGGTTTGGTAGTCGCTTATGGCGCAGTAGATCCAACCATTTTGGTAGAGCGAGCGATCGCCCTCAGCCAACTAAACCCACCGGAGATTATTGAGCTAACTCCTGCCAACCAGGATGGTTCACCTGCTAGCTATCCGGCTGTGGGAACCACCGTGGATGTAGAGGAATTAGTCTTGTGGGGCAACGCCGCAATCGACCTTGTGCGCCAAGCCTATCCTGACGTGCTCTGCACTGCTGAGTGGGAATGTGAAACCGAAATCACCTATCTAATCAACTCCTACGGTCTAACATGCAGTCACACTGATACTACCCTCAGCTCATACCTCAACGTTGATTGGGTGCGGGGTGATGACTTCCTCAATGTTTCCGATGGACAAATCCAGCGTGACAGCCTTAATCCCAGCGCCTTAGCAGAACAGATTATCCAGCGGCTAGACTGGGCGAGAAAAAACATTTCACCTCCCATAGGACGCTACCCAGTGTTGTTTACTTCCAAAGCGGCAGATATGCTATGGGGTACTGTGCAATCAGCATTAAATGGCAAGCAAGTGCTAGAGGGAGCTTCTCCTTGGAGCGATCGGCTTGGCGAGCAAGTAACAGCTACTGCACTCACCATCTCGCAACAACCCAACTCCGGCCCTTTCAGTTGTCCCTTTGACGACGAAGGTACCCCTACCCGTCAGCTCGTGTTTATTCAAGATGGGGTTTTGCAACTGTTTTACACCGATCGTACCGTCGGCAGACAACTCGGCAGCGGCACCACTGGCAATGGCTTTCGTCCCAGCTTGAGCAGCTATCCTACTCCTGGCCTCTTTAATTTTGTCGTGCAACCAAGCAGCAAAGTGAAGTCTACTAGCCCCATGACCTTGACAGATCTCATTAGTACCTTGGATGACGGGGTTGTTGTCGATCAAATGCTTGGCGGCAGTGCGGGCATCTCTGGAGACTTTTCTGTAAACGTCGATTTAGGCTATCGCGTGCGGGGCGGGCAGATTATTGGCCGCGTAAAGGACACTATGGTTTCTGGTAATGTCTACACTGCCCTTCGTAACCTAGTGGCTCTAGGCACGGATGCCGATTGGAATGGCTCTTGTTACACTCCATCCCTGATTGTGGATGGGCTATCGGTCACTGGTAGAGAGTCCTAACTAAAGGGCAGGCTTATGAGATAAACTTTTATTAAGCAAATTGACCTTCTCAGGGGACTTTTCTCAAGGCACCTATGTCATTCGACCTCATTTCAGTTGAAACACTACAAGGTCTAGCCCATCAGTACGGCTATATTGCTGTCTTTTTGGGTATCTTGCTGGAGAATATGGGGATTCCCTTGCCTGGAGAAACAATCACCCTGGCTGGAGGATTCTTAGCAGGCAGTGGTGAGTTAAGCTATTGGCTGACGCTTGTGAGTGCGATCGTTGGGGCTGTAGTTGGCGATAATGTGGGCTACTGGCTTGGCTCAATAGGTGGCTGGGGTCTGCTTGTGCGAATTGGGCGCTTCTTTCGCATTCCAGAGCAGCAGCTAATTCAGGTGAAGACGCAATTTAGTGACAATGCTGATCGTGCTGTTCTGCTAGGCCGCTTTGTAGCACTATTACGCATCTTTGCGGGGCCGCTAGCGGGCATGGTGCAAATGCCCTACATGCGCTTTGTCCTGTTGAATGCCATTGGCGCTACTCTTTGGGCAGTGACAATGGTTACTCTTGCTTACACTGTGGGACGCATTGTTCCCCTAGCAACCCTTGTTGCTTGGGTTGGGCAATTTGCGCTGTTAACCCTACTTGGGATCATCGCTTGGATTGCCATTCCCCGGTATCTAGACTTTCGTAAACAACCGTCCGACTCGTGAACATTCTTGTTGTTGGCAATGGTGGGCGCGAACATGCCCTGGCATGGTCCTTGCTTCAGAGCGATCGCGTTACCCAAGTTCTCTGCGTTCCGGGCAATGGCGGCACAGCTACCCTGCCTCGTTGTCGCAATCTGCCCATTTCTCTAGGAGATTTTGCTGCAATTGCTGACCTTGGCCGCTCAGAGGCTGTTGATTTGGTAGTGGTCGGCCCTGAAGCACCCCTAGCAGGTGGCATTACTGATGTGCTGTCTCAGGCTGGCTTAACTGTATTTGGGCCTACCCAAGCTGGAGCACAGATCGAAGCGAGTAAAGCCTGGGCAAAGCAACTGATGGTGGAAGCTGGCATTCCTACAGCCCAAGCCCGTGTGTTCACTGACATTAACCAAGCTACTGCTTATGTCCATAGCCAGGGAGCGCCGATCGTCATCAAGGCCGATGGTCTTGCGGCTGGTAAGGGAGTAACGGTTGCTGCAACGATCGACGAAGCAATTGCAGCGCTTCAGGCCATTGCGGCTGGGCAGTTTGGTGCTGCTGGCCAGCAAGTAGTCATTGAAGAATGCCTAACAGGACAGGAAGTATCTGTGTTAGCCCTCACGGATGGACACACAATCCGGGCGTTATTACCTGCTCAGGATCACAAGCGTATTGGTGAAGGTGATACTGGCGCTAACACAGGCGGCATGGGTGCCTATGCTCCGGCCCCCATTGTGACCCCGACCCTAGCTAACCGCATTCACCAA
Source organism: Cyanobacteriota bacterium (assembly GCA_025054735.1). Classification (NCBI taxonomy): domain Bacteria; kingdom Bacillati; phylum Cyanobacteriota; species Cyanobacteriota bacterium. Next base: position 6,992 of record JANWZG010000058.1, read on the forward strand.
GAGATTTTGGAGCCGACGATCGCTGCTCTCCAAAACCGTGGCATTGATTATCGGGGCATTCTCTACGCCGGGTTGATGATTACTCCCGCTGGCGATCCCAAGGTGATTGAATTTAACTGTCGGTTTGGAGATCCGGAAACCCAAGCGGTGTTGCCCTTGCTAGACACCCCCTTGGTTGATTTACTCCTAGCCTGTACCCAGCAACAGCTAGCAAGCCAGCCTGAAATCTTGTGGAAACCCGGTGCAGCAGTCTGTGTGGTAATGGCTTCTGGGGGTTACCCTGGTCAGTATAAAACGGGCTACCCCATTGCTGGCCTAGAGCAGGCGGCTAGTCGAGGGGCGATCGTCTTCCATGCAGGTACGCGCTTGCAACCGGATGGTACCACGATCGTGACAGATGGCGGTCGTGTATTAGGAATCACTGCTATTGGTGCAGATCACAAACAGGCATTTGCCCTAGCCTACGAGGCCATCGCTTCCATTCAGTTTATTGATAGCTACTATCGCCGTGATATTGGTTATCGAGTTCGATAGAATCACATGGGAGTTACAAAAATACATAAATTTGAGGTTGATTGTATGACAAAACGCGCTGGTGCTCGCTTAGAGCGTTACACCATTCGGTGTCCAGACGAAGTTCTGATTGTTACGGCTGAAGTCAATGGCGAGCTAGATCAGGTCATGATTTTCAAAGGCTTTTCCAGCTCTCTCATGCGCCCGACAGATGCTAACCCTGATGTGCCCATATTGCCTGAGTCAGCCAATATCCTGTACATCGATCGCCTCAGAGGCCCCTACACCCCTGCTAGTCCTCACTATCTTGAGCAGGGCATTTCTTGGGAAGTCATGCAACAACGCCTGACCGATATGGGCGAGTAATATTCACTAGGTTGATGGGTGAATGATGGGTCACAGCCCTCTTGCGTAAACAACGCAGCACTATAACAATCTTAAGTGACGATTTTCAGGAACTCCAACCCCTAGGGCGCTTGGCCCAGGGGTTTTTTGTTGCTAACGACAACCTAGGGACTCGCGAGTAGCAACACCAGTAGTCAAGTTAACACCACTAGCTGACCGACACAGGTACAAAATCTGCTCCCGATCTAGGGAAGCATCGGTAAAATCTGCACCCGTTATCGTTGCACCCCGAAAGTTAGACTTTAGCAACATGGCTTCTGTCAAGATAGCTTGGCTAAAGTCAGCGTTGGTAAAATCGCTCAGATAGGCAATACCATTGCTAAAATCTGCTCCTCGGAAATTGGCCTTAGTTGCGATCGCACCATTAAACACAGCTCCCTGAAGGTTGGCCCCACTAAAGTCCGCTCCGCTCAACCTCGCATTCACAAACTCAGCCTTAAACAAGTTTTGCCCAGCATAGTTTTTGCTAGTCACCTCTACATCATCGTAGGCACGAATAGCGGCTGAACTCGCAGCCCAAGCTGGCAATGGAGTCACAATCGCCACCAACATTAGCGTCAACACGCATCCAATTGCCCCTGCGATCGCATATTGCAACCCACGCATAGTTCTTAACTCTCTCACCTCACCCATCACCGTAATATCAATTTAGCTAAAACACAAGGCACATTATCTGCTGCTTCTGAACTACCTGTGTTGTCAGCCTGCGTTGTCAGCTCTGCCACAGGTAGAATCGCTTAGAACCGCGCGTCCGTGTTACCCTGCTTGACAAGCAATTCCCACGACCATTGTTCCAAGAGGAATTTCAGAATCCATCTCTAGGTATTATGAGAGTTGAGTCAACAAAACCATGACCTGCTCTGAACTCAGAGTGAGACTTGCGCCGGAAGGTGACGATCATCTGCGACCTAGATGACCCGTCTGCCAACATTGTGGCTGAGGCTTGGGCGCATTACACACTAGCGACTTTGGAATTGCAGTGTCAACTACAATCCAGTCTAGCCCAGAGAACTCTAGCAGATAGCCCTAACTCTGAGACTGGAGGTAAAGGTAGAAATAATAGGTTGCCATAGGAATGACTGTCGCTGCTACTAGCAAGCCAATCACCCAGACTGTCGAGCTTGTTTTGTTCTTCTTGGTAGCCGTTGAGTCAGCAAAAGTGCCCTCTACTTGTACGTTGTCAGCCACTACAGGTGCACCTGGATCAGGTTTGCCCATCAACACCAAAGCAATACGATTGCTGGCATCTAGCAGGGCTTGATTATAGTTCCCCTTGCGAATCGGCACCAGTAATGTTTCCTGGGCAACACTTTCGGCGATCGCAGCAGTCAGTCGCGCCGCTGCCGCCTCACCTACCCGGATAGCACTGGTGTTCGTAACGTTATCCAGAACCAGCAACACTTGGTTAGCCTGTGCTTCTGGTGTAGGAAACCACTGCTCGAATAGCTGACTCGCGAGGCTATCTATGGTTTCGCCATAGTCTAAGCGATGTACTGTAACAATGTGCACTTGGTTACCAGTTTTCTGAGATACCTCGGACATCAAACTATTAATGCGGTTTTGGCTCAAGCGGCTCAAAATATCTGCTTGGTCAACTACCCATTCGTTAGCGGCTGGTGGCAGAAAATCATAGGCACCAGTTGCATAGGCTGGTGCCACACTAGCAACCACTTGCAAGACAAGCATCACAACCGACAGGACGATCAGGGTTAGCACTCGCATGGCAGTAATTCGTTGCATTAAGAAATGCTGAGGGAAGCTATGCATAGGGATCATCTTTCTCAAGATTGGGAATTACGCTTTTACCATACTACGGTGACTCGATGCATCCTAGGCAAGGGTGTATGATTTTAGAGGTATTTCTTACCTCGGTGGCTATTCATGACTGTTTTGGGTTTATCAGCTCCTGGCATTTTCCTCTATGCGATCGTCGCAGCGGCTGCTCTGATTTATTTTCCCTATGGAATTGTGGCCTATGGCCGGTTCCGAGTTGGGTATGACCCTGGTGCACCCCGTGCCTGCTTTGACAAACTGCCGGACTATGCCAAGCGGGCCAACTGGGCACATCAGAACTCCTTTGAAACCTTTATGGTATTTACGGCGGCTGCCTTGATGGCCTATATTACAAATCAAACAGGGTCAGCTTCAGTATGGGCCGCGATCGCTTACGTAGTTTCTCGATTTTTCTACTGTCTGTTTTACATTGCGAATGTGCCCATAGGGCGATCCTTAATGTTTGGAATTGGCTCTGCCTGCGTGATTATTTTATTTACTGCTAGTTTGCGATCTATCGCCTAATGTAGCCTCTATAGCTTTGCTGACTGGTAACCAGTAATACCGACCGACCTTTAATCACTAGCTATGTCTACCTATTCCTTCGATATTGTGAGTGACTTTGACCGTCAAGAGCTGGTTAATGCAATAGATCAAACCGATCGAGAAATTAAAAGTCGCTATGACCTCAAAGATACCCAAACCACCTTAGAACTCAGTGAAACCGCTATAATCGTCAACACCGATAGCGAATTTACCCTCAATGCCATTCATACCATCCTGCAAACCAAGGCTGCCAAGCGCAACCTCTCGCTCAAAATTTTTGACTATGGCAAAGTGGAATCTGCCAGTGGTAACCGTGTGCGCCAAGAAATCACTCTGAAAAAGGGCATCAGTCCAGAACTGGGGAAGAAAATTTCCAAGCTGATTCGGGATGAATTTAAGAAAGTCCAAGCCTCTATCCAAGGTGATGCTGTGCGGGTATCAGCCAAATCTAAGGACGACTTGCAAGCTGTCATTCAGCGCTTGAAACAGGAAGATTTTCCCGTTGCTCTGCAATTCACGAATTATCGCTAGTCGCGTCCGTCTGTCTGCACCGTGGAAAAGTTGCGGAACCAACCCCGTCGATGGAAATAGAACACTAAAAAGCCTGCAATACCAAGCATCACACCCCAGCAAGCAAAGTAGGCCCAGGTAATCTTTAGCTCTGGCATGTTTTCAAAATTCATACCATAGATGCCTACAACAAATGTCAAGGGAATGAAGATTGTAGAAATCACAGTTAAAAACTTCATCACCTCGTTCATTTTGTTGCCTACGGAGGAAAGGTACACATCCATCAAGCTAGAGGCTAACTCGCGGTAGGTTTCCACCATGTCAATTACTTGCACCGCATGGTCGTAGCAGTCCCGCAGATAAATGCGTACATCAGGACTAATTAAGTCACTGCCATCTCGAATCAAGGTGTTGATCGCATCTTGCTGGGGCCAAATTGCCCGTCGCAAGGTCAGCAGTTGGCGCTTGAGGGCGTGAATGTTTTGGAGGGTTTTCCTTGTAGGGTTGACTACAACCTCATCTTCGAGTTGCTCTAGTTGCTCACCGTAAACCTCTAGCACAGGAAAGAACCCGTCGATAATGGCATCTATTAGTGCGTAGGCCAAATAGTCAGTCTGTTGTTTGCGGATAATGCCGCGATCGGCACGAATTCGGTCTCGCACGGGGCTAAAGGCATCATATTCCGGCTCCTCTTGTACAGTGAGCAGATAGTTTTTTCCCAATACCAAGCTAACCTGCTCTGCTAGAAAGCAAGGTTGTGACGAGTTAACATCAGGGCGCTGTAGCGATTTATCTGACTTGTAACTAGGACGCTCTAGCTCATCTTGCTGACGCAGGCTCACCATGTGCAAAATGATGATCAACTGGTTGGAGTACTCTTCTACCTTAGGGCGTTGGGGAATGTTGACAATATCTTCTAGCACCAAGGGATGGAGCTGGAACACCTGTCCTAGTCGTTGCAGCACATTTTCATCACCTAACCCTTGGACATCAATCCACGAAACCGATGGACTATCTAGGTATGGCAAACAGTCTTCGGGGGTAGCAAGCTGGGTGCGTGTTGCATTATTTGCATCGTAATCAATCAGGGTAATAGCAGGTTGGGCAGCATCCTCATCAATGTAGAGGGTGCCTGGTGCACTGCCTGGTTCGTCATAGAAATAATCAACGTAGGAATCATCATCGTCTGCGATCGCATTATCATCAGCCTCTAATAGAGACGGTTGTGCGTAGGTAGAGGGATAAACAGGTTGTTTTTCTGGCATAACTCAAGTGGATACATTAGACAGCTTTTACTACTTACTGCAATGAAAGCACTGTGAGTACTATTTATCCACAGCAAATGGTTCTACATTGACTTCGCCATGATTGCTCAATCGGTAAGGGGTGCATTCCACTTGTGTAGCCCTCACCCTAAATCCCTCTCCCAAACAGGGAGAGGGACTTCCAATCTAGCTCCCCTTCTCCCAACCTCTCGTTCGCGGGGGGCAGGGAGATGAGGGCTTATTTGCGTGAGTAGGATGCACCCATCGGTAAGCTAAGATAGCTCTAGTGCATTCTACCGCTGTAGGCAAGCTAACCACTCTCTGCTGGTGTAGCGCTGATTTGCTGCAATTGAAGCAAGTTACTGTCCTAGAGTGATTAACCCCTACTGATGATTCTGCACAATTGCCCTGACGAAATTTCCCTAATGAAACAGTGTCGCTCTGGCTGATGAAGCTAGCTACGTATACATGACATTGAATGATGCATTCCTAGTGGGAGAGCTATATAGTGCCTAGTCAATATCGATCGTTTTTAAGCTCCTTTAAGTCTAAGCTTTCGCGACAAGTTATCCTCTGGGTGTTTATTAGCTTGGTGGCGATTGAAACAATCATCCTTATTCCATCAGCATTTAATCGTCAACAAGAGCTATTAAGACAGCTTGAAGAAGTCTGTATAGCATCAACCACAGCTCTAATACCGCTAGTTAAGCAAGCTACTTCTGACCAAGCAGTGTTAGAACTTGTGCAAACCTTTAAGCCTCAAATCAATACTCAATTACTGGGAGGAGCACTCTATAAGCGCAACGGTCAACTCGTAGGGACCTTTGGAGAACCGCCTGTTGTCTCGCCAAACATGCTAGAAAAACTGAAACTGATAGGAGGCTGGCATCGCTGGGAGTCACAACTTCAAAATCAGTGGACACGCCTGGATATTGGCATTGCCTACCAGCCAGAGGTTTGGGATTACATTCT
>JANWZG010000059.1 GCA_025054735.1 Cyanobacteriota bacterium
CATGCAGAAAACAAACGATAAAGCGCTCTTGGGCAAACCCTGTGAATTGATAGAAGGGCAAGGCAGCAAGGGCAGACGCTCTAGCAATGTGATTAGCAAGAAACCAGATTTCACCAATGCCAAAGCCTAGTCCTAGGGACAATCCGAACGGGATATAGGTGTGGGGATTAACCCGTCGCCGTAGGGCTGGAATCAGTAATGGTAGCAATTTGGCTGGTTCTTCCGTCAGAGGTGCGTACCACAGGGCAATAAATTGGTAAAGGCCAGGTTTAGCATCTAGCACAGTCACTAACCAACTATTCAGCGGCGATCGCACTAGGTAGAATGCCAGGGGTTGTAGGGGCAAGGTACACACGGCAGCCATCAGCAACCATTGCCGATCGCGACGATCGCTGAGTGCCCAAATCAACCAACCATAGAGACTGGCAGATATTAGCGTGGTGATTGCTGCCATGACATAAATACCTGAACCAAGGAGAGGATTCATGACTACACACAGAGTTGACTTGACCAGGTCTGATGTCCCCGATTAGGCTGGCAGCGACTTTGTACCCCTGCCCATACCACTTGCCACTGCCCATTAGATTGCCGCCTGAGTTCCAGGTAGTAGCGCAATCCTGCTACAGAATCGTCTGGTAACCCAGATTTTGTGAAAATCGCGATCGCAGTCATCTTGCTCCCGCCACCTTGGTAATCGATTTGCAGGGTTTCTGATTGGGGAAACTCATCCATAGAGGCAAACAGCCGATAAATCAACAGGCGCGGATCTCGATTGACTAGGGAGCCAGTGCGTTGCAAATCTCGGAGGGGAATTGGGCGAAAGTTTCGCCTCTCTACGCTGGGTGAGGCAACCTGGGCATGGAGATGTTGACTAGGTGTGCCCGCGAAAATCAGGCCACCCAGGGCGATCGCAGTCCAGAAAGCACAGAACCCTCGATTATTCATCATCGGAATACAGCTATAGAATTCCGCTGCCATTATCTGCCAGAGTTAAAACGATTGTCACGTTGATAATTCCCATACTGCTGTTATCCAGTTGCTAGGATTGTGCCAGCACTTGCATTACCCTGGTATGTGCTAACAATGCCGTAGGCCTCACCGTAGTGAACAGGAGATAATCTAAGGATGTCTGAACCAAATGGTGTCATGATGCAATACTTTCACTGGTACATACCAGCAGATGGCAGCTTGTGGCGCGAGCTGACGACACGGGCACAAGAACTAGCCAATGTAGGCATTACATCCGTTTGGTTACCGCCCGCCTATAAGGGCACAGGTGGTGCTTACGATGTGGGCTACGGTGTTTATGACCTGTATGACTTGGGTGAATTTGACCAAAAGGGATCAGTACGCACCAAATATGGCACTAAAGATGAATATATTGCAGCCATCAAGGCAGCAAAACGTGCTGGATTACGGGTCTATGCAGATGTGGTCTTTAACCATCGTTTAGGAGCTGATGCGATCGAAGAAGTAGAGGCAACACCCGTTGATCCCAACAATCGCCACCGCCCCATTGGCGATCGCCGCACCATCAAAGCTTGGACTCACTTCACCTTTCCTGGTCGCAAGGGTAAATACTCTGACATGGAATGGCACTGGTGGCACTTCGATGCTGTCGATTACAACGCCCATGAAGCAGATTTCCGCGCCGTCTATGTGTTTAAAGACAAGGCATTCGATGAAAAGGTCGATCTGGAGAAAGGTAACTTCGACTACTTGATGGGATGCGACCTAGATATGGACTCCCCCGAAGTCATTGCTGATCTCAAGCGCTGGGGAGAGTGGTATGTCACCACCACAGACATCGATGGGTTCCGCTTCGATGCAGTCAAGCACGTCCGGGCTGACTTTTTCTCCCAATGGCTCCAGCATTGCCGCCAGGTTTCTGGACGACGCTTGTTCGCCGTGGGGGAATATTGGTCTGACAATGTTGAGGCATTGCATTACTTTGTGAAGACAACTGGTGGAGATGTCACCCTCTTTGATGCACCCCTACACTACAACTTTAGTGAAGCCAGCAAAGCTGGAAAACACTATGACCTACGCACCATTTTTGACAATACTCTAGTACAAGACCAACCAGCCTTAGCCGTTACCCTTGTAGAAAACCACGACTCTCAACCCCTCCAGTCCCTAGAATCAGTCGTGGAATCTTGGTTTAAACCCTCGGCCTATGCCCTGATTTTGCTGCGGCGCGAGGGCTACCCCTGTGTTTTCTATGCTGATTACTACGGTGCTCACTACCGAGACAAAGGTCGAGACGGCAACGAGTATGAAATCTGGCTAGATAGTCACCGCTGGCTAATTGACAGGTTTTTGTACGCTCGTCGGCACTATGCCTATGGCGACCAATACGACTATTTTGATCATCCCAATACAGTGGGGTGGACGCGGTTGGGCAATGACGAGCATCCTGGTGGCATGGCCGTAGTACTCACCAATGGAGACAATGGCCGCAAGTGGATGGAGGTTGGTCAGCCAAATCGTACCTATGTGGATATCACGGAGCACATTAGTGAACCTGTGACCACTAATGATCAGGGTTGGGCGGAATTCCACTGTCCGGCTGGGTCAGTTTCCGTGTGGATACCTGCACCTATGGGTGACGATCGAGCGATCGCGGAGTTTCAAACACGTTTGCAATCAGTACCCGTTTGGGTGCCTACTGCATGACAACGCATCTTCCCCAGAAAAGGTGTCTAAGTAGCATTCACAAGTTTGAGAAGTGCTTACTACGTAAGGTGATAGCTACCTAACAATAAATGGCTCATTAGAGCATTTCTTATTTAGAAAACTTTACCTATCCTTCCGGGTAGCCCCTAAGACTAGATGAATGTCCAAATGATTAGGGTCGTAACTGCTCATCTAGATAGCTAGGTGTCACTTCTGCTTCTATAGAAGGGGCAATCCTAGTTGACTGACAAATCTTTTTTGTGGGCTGGGTTGAACAACGTGAAATCCAACATTAGCCTATGTTCTGTCGGGTTACACTATCGCTAACCCAACCTACAAGAGCATAAGAGTTTCGAGAGTTTTGTCAGGCAACCAAGGGGCCATCGTCATGCTCTAATCCCATTTCTCCAAAAGCCAGCTACATAACCTACTAGTTTGTAGTAAGAACTTGAGTCCTTATTACGAGCCATCTGTAGCGATAGTTTGGGAAACTGGTACAAAAGCAGATTCTGGATCACGTTGGTTCATAGTAACCAAGACTAGTGCTGGAACTAGCCGTAGTCTTTAATTGCACATCGTCTGCTGTTAGTTTGGGGTAAGGCTGGGAATAGTGAACGTAGTGACTAGTTCAATGTGCTGCCCAATTTAAGATTTATTTTTTAAGAGTGATGTAATTTCGTCATCATTCCCATCGCTTCGTTGAACATTAGGTGTTTATTAGAAATGTATTCCTAGCAATTAATGTCTTGCTTCTACCTACTGATGTCAATTAGCGTATAAATCAATTGGTTGATCACCCAATCTAAACCCTTAGCCTTAAACCTATAGACTCTTTACCTGTGAATGCCTTATGTCTACTCCTCTGAGCACAGTTCCCTTAAAACAAAAGCTGCCAAAAAAGCACAATCACTACGGTTTCCGTGACTTTTTTCACTTTGATCCCGATACAGGCAGAATAACTGACTGGAATGATAGTCAGAATGTTCTCACTAGCGAGGATTTTATTATTGGGCTAGTGGAAGGGTTGGAAGAGGAAGTTGGTGATGCTTCGGCAGCTATCATGTATACCATTGGCTGCGAGTGGGGGAAAAAGGACGCTTTCTTCTTTGAGAAGTGGTTTGAGAAGGAGTTTGATCGCAGCATCCGCCAAACTAACCTCATGTTTTTGCTAGAAACGTGGTGGTGGCCGTTTACCTCCCAAGGATGGGGTCGTTGGGAAGTGGATATGGGCGATCGTAAACAGGGCTTTATGTTCATCAACCTGTTTGACTCAGCGGTCGCCCGCACCCTTGGTGATGTTGGCAAGCCTGTCTGTTTTCTCTATGCAGGATTGTTCGCTGGCTTTTTTACCGAAATGGTTAAGAAGCAACTAAGCTGTATTGAAATTCAGTGCTACTCCATGGGTGAAACCTACTGTAAGTTCTTGCTGGGTGGGCAAGACCGGATTGATGCTGCCTCTTTCTGGCTAAATGAAGGTGCAACGGCCCGTGATATTGAAAAACGTCTGCGTGAAGGAGAGCGCCTACGATGAATGCAGCACCATTGGTCAGTATGAACGGCTCTGCACCCTTTACCCGCTCGTGGCTTCAGCAGTCAGTGCAGGAGTTTTTTTCTGGAATCAACTGGGAAGACAAACCCATTGAGATTTACGAACTATCACAAGGCTTAGCCGTAGGCACGCTTCAACATACACCTGACATAGCATTGAGCTTGTCGCTTACGGTCGGTCAGTTTATGGCAGCAATACCCTGGGATGGGGCAACGATCGGTGCTCTACCCGCAACACCCGCGTCTGTAGACGACGAATTTGATCCAGATAGTCCTGATAGCCTGACCCTAGAAGGATTTTCTGATCTGTTTGGCTAGGTCTAGCCTAGGATGCCATTGCGCGCTCTAAGGTTCACCAACCGTTGTTATTCGGAATTTTTATCACGCAGGAGTCTTCTCTATATGCATCCTCAAATTGAAGCTATTTTTGACGAAGCAGAAAACCGCTACCTGAAACCTGAGGAGTTGACGGTTCTCAATCAATATGTAGACTCGCTACCAGCACGCTTAGAGGTTTACCAAGTGTTGCGCGATCGGGAGTTAGAAATTATGCAGCCTGTAGCGGATCAACTCCAGGCTCAGCTACCCTCGGCAAAATCTAATGACCTAGAACGTAGCCTAAAAAATGCTCTATTAACTCTGCGATACTGCGCTATGGCCATGCTGCTCAACGACGAGTCCTTTGTGCAAGAGCGTCTGCTGAGCTGGCTGAAACAGAAAGCACAACTGTATAACACCCAAGAGATTGATACAGTTCTATATCGACTGTTGGATGAAAAGCTGGGTCAGTTTCTTAACCCTGCTCAAATTGGGCTATTAAGTCCATTTCTACAGTTGGCTAAAACCCAGCTTGTAGGTTTAACGAGTGCCCATGCTTAAATAATTTCCCTTTAGCTGTTTGCCCCTTGGTGAGACCTATGATTTCTGTTGCTGATCTATTGGTTGACGATCGCGTTCCAGGTAATTACTACGCTACCGATGCCTATGTCCGGGGTGACCTAGAGCTGGGGTTGCTCGAAAATCGCCAAGGCGATCGTCTGCTGGCGCTACCCTCCACCTTACTTCAGGGTATTTATGCAGGACTAGAAAAAGAAACTGGACAGGCGAGTCGCCTAGTGCTGTACAACTGTGGGCGCTGGTGGGGAAAGAGTTTCTACACCCGCTTCTGCGAAGAATTGACGGAGTATTACGGCATGCCGATCGCCGATATGGAAATGGCAGAGTTTTTACAGTGCCTAAAGCAGTGTTGGATTACCCACGGATGGGGTACGATTGAACTAGACCAAACTCACGTGAACCGAGGATTTCTAGTGATAGAGGTGCGGAACTGTGCCTTTGCCCAGCAAGCCATTACGCATGACTACCCCGTGTGTCACCTCATTGCAGGTGTATTGAGTGCCTTCTTCAGTCAACTTACGGGCAAAGAACTGTTCTGTGTACAGACCACCTGTGAGTCAATGGGCGCAGATTGCAACCGATTTGTTATCGGCTTAGAGTCTAGAGTCAAGCCTGCTGAAGAGCTAGTCGCCAAGCATCAAACCCACGACGCTATCATGGCGGCATTGACAGCTTAGCCCCTTACCTACAAATTGCAAATTGTGAGAGAGAGGGCACAGACAATAAAACCATTCATATTCTCGTGGCTGCTACTGATTAGTTAGCCTCAGGGAATTGACACGCAGCAGGCTCTTGTCGTCTTTGGATTACGATCATCCTGATTTCAAGCCCGTCTGCTCAGAAAAGAAGAAATTTCAAGTCTAGCTGCTGGCTATGTTGTCAGTGTTCAGAGAACGGGTACTCTATGGGTTACTGCCAGCTCAACATTGCTAAGTCGGCTACAAACTAGTGACTTCTAATTGTTCGTGACATTAGGTAGTTATGTTGAGTAAACCTGCCAACTTGTTCTTCTAGGTTGTCTGAAGAGTTCCTAACACCGTGGCACATCCATCTGCAAAAGAAGCAAAACGCTCGAAATATAGGCTTTTAGGACTAGTTGGGCATGGACAATTTGGTCAAGTATACTGTGCCACACATCGAACAACTGGGCATCTAGTAGCTCTAAAGAACCTAGAACATCAGCGCTTTCCAACCCACAAGTTCCTGCGAGAGCTTAGGTTTCTCCTCAGCTTACAGCATCGCAATATTGTTACCTGTGAAGCGTTGGAACACACGTCTACTGGCCGCCATCTGGTTATGGACTATTGCGAAGGCGGAACATTGCGTAGCCTAATGGAACGAGAAGGCTGCCTGAGCTTGGCCCAAGGGTTGAAGCTAATGGTGGATGTGTTAACGGGGTTATCCCATGCTCATCAGCGGGGGATAATTCACTGTGACATTAAGCCAGAAAATATTCTGTTAGCTGTGCAAGCAGATGGTTGGAGTGCTCGTATTTCTGACTTTGGCATTGCTCGTTTAAGCCAAGAGCTGAAAATGGAAGGAGGAGCGACTGGCTCACCTGCCTATATGGCTCCAGAGCGATTTTATGGGCAATATTCCCACTCGTCAGACCTATATGCTGTGGGAATTATGCTGTATGAGATGCTGGTGGGCGATCGACCCTTCTCAGGGATGCCTAGTGACCTGATGACTGCCCACTTGAACCAACCAGTGCATATTCCAGAGATTGTGCCAGCACCTCTGCATCCAATCATTACCAAATCACTGCAAAAGCTGGCTGCCCGCCGCTATAAATCAGCGGATGAGATGTTGGCTGATTTGCAACGATTACTGGCGACAGACGAGTTGATAGATAGCCTAGAGGGTGTGCGCCTGCCACTGTTACCCCAGGGAGAAACGATCCAAATTAAGTTTTTTCGCAGTCAATTGTGGGAAAAACTGACTGCCCCTGTGCTAGCCATGATGGTGATTCCGGAGAAGCCAGACATTTCACCAGCTTGGCTCTATCGAGCAATAAAAACCGCTTCAGGCTGTCAACTTACCTTTCAACCTGGAGAACCAACCACTAACCCTAAGTTTCCCTTGCTGCACAATCTTGCTGAACCGATTCGAGAGCTGGTAATTCGGCATCAGGGTTGTTTTGCGATCGCCTCGCGCTCAATTTATTTAGTTACCCATCCCCATCAGGTTCGTGGTAGTGATGATCAGCATTTGCTACTGCCGAGGCGACTGGTGCAACTGGATACAGACTTTCAGGCAGCGATCGACCCCCAAGGCCGTTGGATTGCTACAGTGTTATCCTACCCGCAGGCATCTCAGAGTTTCTTGACCGTTTGGCGATCGTCAAACTCCAGCCAATGGGAGCTAGATCGAATTCGGTTGACAAAGCCCATGACGTGTCAAGCAGCCCAACCATCTGGAGTGATTGCATTAGACTCGCGCCACGTTGCTGTTATTTCTACCATAGCTGCCCATCAAGGAACCCAAGCAAGTGATAGCACATTGATTGAAGTATTTACCCGTCGGGGAACAGAAGTTGGCAGTTGGCGCTTGCCCATTCCTACTCAGATGCCCGTTAGTAGTCACCGTCCTTACCGTTTAATTGCTGTTGATTGCACAGAACCTTACTCAGCCCTGTTGATTGATGTCAAGCCTCCACGGGTTTTACGGGTACGTCTAACGTTGCAGCCCGTACTGATAGCTGCCATGCCATGGGGCTATGTACTAGTGGATCACCAGGGGCAAATTTCCCTAATTGATGAAGATGGGCTGCAAGTTGGTCAAATTGCACCCCCAAAAGACATGATGACAGATGATGCTACTAGGGTGACGGCGATCGCCCCCCTGACTGTCTCCCAGATCTTGCTAGCCACATGGAGTGAACCTGAGCAAGCTGGTGTGCTCCACCATATCAATCTCCAGGACTTTAACCTCGACTTTTTGTTCTAGGGATTCACTCGTTGGACAGTAGACAGCTATGAGGATTGCTGATGAAGACGCTGTGCCGATCGTAGGATTTGACAAGCCAACATCGCTGCACCAAAGCCATTGTCAATATTAACGACACCCACGCCAGCAGCACAGGAATTGAGCATCGCCAACAGGGGAGTGATGCCGTTCAGATGAGCGCCGTAGCCGATACTTGTAGGCACAGCAACTACTGGGCAGTCTACTAGGCCAGCTACTACGCTAGGCAAAGCGCCCTCCATGCCTGCAACGACAATCAAGACATGGGCAGCGGCGATCGCTTGCCGATGGCTCAATAGCCGATGTAACCCAGCAACACCTACATCCCAAAATCGCTGCACTCGAAAACCACACAACTCGGCTGTAACGGCAGCTTCCTCTGCTACTGGCAGATCAGCAGTGCCCGCAGAAATTAGCCCGATCGTACCCGGATGAGTAGGGCCGAGGATAGGAGGCCGCAGCGCACAAATGCGAGCATTGGGATAATAGTCTAGATCTGGAATCTCCCCGCGAATATGATGATATACCGTTGGTTCAATACGAGTTGCCATAACTAAAGAGTTACGCTCTCGCATCGCTTTAATGATAGTGACCAACTGACTTGGGGTTTTGCCTATGCCCCAAATTACTTCTGGGAAACCAGTTCTTAGACTACGATGGTGATCTAGATTGGCTACGTTAGCGATCGGCTCAAAGTCGAAATACTTCAGCTTGTCTAGGGCAACTGCTGGGTCGATCGTGCCTGCTGCTACTGCATCTAAGAGGGTTTTCAGCGCTTCTGGTTGATTCATAGAGTAGTCGTCCTGCAACAAGAATAAACAGCAAAATGGCCATTGGAAAATGCCTGCCCTTTTCTCCAAGACTATTCTTGCCTCTTCACCACTATCCTATGGGCACCGTAAATGTAACTGTCTCTACTGGTCAAGTGTGGTTACAGTCAAAACCTGGGGTGGCGTAGCATCAGCCGGGTAGAGGAAGTCAACCTCAACCGATGTACGACTACCGGCTGGCATAGTTAAAATCAACAGCGGCTCTCCCTGTTGTCCGCGTTTTTGCACTAGGTGGAAAAATCGAGTCTCAGTGCCACCTCGCCCATCTGCAAATCGTAGCCGCACTGTGCCCCGGAAAAATACTCGCTCTTCTGGCGGGTCATAGAAAACTAAACCACCTTTGGTTTGGTCTTCCTTGAGGGGGGTTTGCACCGATATGGTGACTCGCTGGGTCTGGGGTGTGGGGTTATAGAGCGGTAATGTCAGGTTATATTCAACGCCGTAGTTGCCGTGGGCTTGATAGGCCGTATCTGGGTAACGCACAATCAGCGGTGCGGTTTGAATTTGCCCTGTACTGAGTCGTCCTCGGTAAAGGGTATTAAGTCCGTAGGAGAATGAATGACCACGTCGAGGAATGGAGAGATAGTTTACCGAGGGTTTGTCCGTAAGAATGGCTGTCCATTTGGATCCCAAAGATACACCCGCCACACGCCCGTAGGTAAAGCGATCAGCTGGCTCTGTAGACATACCTGTCTGCTGGCTCAGGGGTGTTGGCACTAAATCGCGGGGGGTTACTAAGTCACCATTGATGAGAAGTTGCTGCCAGTCTTCAAACGTAGGTGGACGCTCTGTGCCATCTGGGTTACGCGCTGCATATAACGCCAAGTTGGCAATGTATAGCGGGCCATCACTGGCAACTCGCATTAGGGTCGATCGTGCATTAGACGCAGGCAAATCATCGTTAAGCTTATCACCTACAGGAATAGGTAAGTTCATTAACAAGTGGCTCTGTCGAGGTGGGATTACAATCGTCGGTTGCCAAATCCCTTGTCGTCTGCCCCGCAAAATGTCATTGGCAACTCGGCTGCCCGGTCCTGCGTAAACACGGCCAATTGGATCCTCAACGTAGGGAGGCAGTGTAATGAATATGGCATCTGGACGTGTCAGATAACTAGCAGCCTGCAAGATATTCAGGGTCACAGGGCGATCGCTAGGGTTATAGAGCAAAATACCCTGAAACAAACTAGTGGGATCACCAGGTGCTCTCACCCTAGACACGTGATGGGTAAAAATATCAAACCGCCCTTGAAACGCATAGTTCAGGTGGGCATGTGGCGATCGCATTCCCTCTGGTGGAAACGTAGACAGCAAAATGCCTGATTGCTGAACGACCTCAGGGCTATTGCTGTTAAATACAGGAACATTGTCCAGTTGTCCTGGTAACCGACGCATCTCCTGTGGCTGCATGATTTCCTGAGGTGGTAACGCTCGCATGGCTGGCGGCAGCAAGTCTTGAGGTGTGATGACATCCGATGGCGGTGGTAACCGCATGGGCCTAGAAGGTGTTGGTCTTGCTTGCCCTACGCTAAACGACTGGGAAGTTAGCGGTTGTGCTGCCAGGGGAGGAGATGATGGAGTAGCCAGCGGAGAGACTAATACTTCAGGAACAAGAGCAAACAAAAACAACATGAGCAAACCGGATTAGAACTCGACAAGGGTGGATAAAACAGTGGTTTAGCCAAGAACAGGCTATGCTTTTTACCTGGCTACTTTAGTCCAAGAACCCTAACGATCAAAACCGCTGATAATCGGGATAATTCTTGCTAAAGTAATCCAGGTTAATGCCACCTACTTGAGGCACTTAATTTTGCCACGTTTTTGCAGCATTCGCGAGGCTGAATAGGTTCACGATTGCATTGATGAAGTTGAAAGGTTATCAGGACATGACGAGGATTCAAAGGCCACTGGATTTGCGACGGAGCACGATCGTCATTGGCAGCTTGCTAGCCAGCGTGATGTTCATTGGTCTTGCCAGAGCAGACTCACCCAACACTCCCCCTAGTAGCCGCTGTGATGGTTCAATGCAAGGCCAACTTTTAAACGGTCCTGGTGTGTGCGTATTCTCTAGCGGCAATCGATTTGAAGGACAATTTCGCAACGGTAAGCGCCATGGCCCCGGTACATTTATTTACCGAGACGGCACTCGTTGCCAAGGTCTCTTCGTCAACCAGCATTTATCCGGCCCCGGACGGTGTACGTTTCCAGATGGCAGCGTCTACGAGGGAGAGTTCTCAGATAGCCAGATTCAAGGTAAGGGTACCCTCACTTATCCAGATGGCAGCAGTTGCACTGGCTTTTTTCGCAACCAGACACTAGTTGGGCAAGGACGCTGTATCCTGGCCAATGGCAACGAATATAGCGGCAACTTTCGCAACGGAATTCGGTTTGGGCAAGGCACGTTTACCTACGCCAATGGCACGACATGTGAAGGGCAATTTGTCAACCAGTTATTGAACGGACAGGGGAGTTGCAGCTTTCCCAGCGGCAATCGCTACGTGGGAGAGTTTCGTAATGGCGTAAGCCATGGTAGAGGTGTGTTTATTTTTAGTGATGGTGCACGGCTAGAGGGAACATGGCAAGATGGCAAGTTTGTGCCACCACCCGCTAATAATAGCCCCACCAATAATAACCGACCTAGCCCTCGGAATGGCTCTCCGCCCCGCGATCGCTAGTGCACTACAGACGCTCAGCCACCTGCTTAAGGCGCTGGAGTTGAGCATTCATGTCCTGTTGTGTCCAGCCCGCAGCGATTATTTGAAACCCGATTCGCACTAATGGATTGGGAATTTCAAACTCAAAGCGGTTCAGGAGCAGAGTGCCTTTGTCTTGGGGTTGACATTCCCAACGATCGCGCCCTCGGAAGAAACCATCAAATCCCCATACAATCAACCCCGGTGCTCGTTCAACCACAACACTCTCCAAGGTTGGCTGTAACCAGGGAATTTGGATGACAAAGCGGCTTTTACTGCCAACATCAACAGACCAGTCCCCTACTGGATCGCAGCGCAAGAGTGGATTTAACCATCGGTGCATTAAGGCATGATCGGTCAAACAGCGCTCCACTGCGGTTGCTGACGTGTTAATTTGAATAGACTGCTCAAAAACGGTCACTGGCTTAAGCATGGCTGGATCAGGCATGGTCAATTCTTTCCTGAACTCCAGCCTACCTCGATTTGCCATTGCTGTTTTCTACAGTCGTGCACACTCTAGCGTTACTGTTATGAATGTTGGCATTATTGTCTTTCCTGGATCCAACTGCGATCGTGATGTTGCTTGGGTGTGGCAAGAGTTGCTCCAACAACCTACAAGGATGGTTTGGCACGGGGACGACGATTTATCAAATCTTGACCTAGTGGTTATCCCTGGAGGCTTTAGCTATGGAGACTACTTGCGATGCGGAGCGATCGCTCGCTTTTCTCCAGCTATGCAAGCTGTTCGTCACCATGTTGATCAGGGCAAGTGGGTGTTGGGAATCTGTAATGGCTTTCAAGTGTTAACGGAAGCAGGCTTGTTACCAGGAGCACTTGTGAAAAATCGAGATATGACGTTTATTTGCGATCGTGTCTACCTGCGCGTAGAAACCAACCACTTACCTTGGACGCGGGCCTATCAGACTGGTGAAGTTATCACACTTCCGATCGCCCACGGTGAAGGCAACTACTACGCTGATGTAGATACCCTGCAAGAATTAGAAACAAATCGACAGATTCTCTTTCGATATTGCAGCCCAACCGGAGAAATCCTGGATCGGGATAATCCCAATGGTTCTCTAAGAAACATTGCTGGTATCTGTAATCGCCATGGCAACGTCCTGGGTATG
>JANWZG010000060.1 GCA_025054735.1 Cyanobacteriota bacterium
TTAAGTTCTCGCACTGGAAGCACAGAAAACCCGAAAACCGATTGTTCCTGGATAGATACCTGTTCTAAGGCTTGATCCGACAAATTCACCCCTTAGAAGCTTTCGAGGGGTAGGCTCAGGCTATAGGCAGCTTCGAGGGCATCAATGATGCGGGTTTGCTTTTCGAGGCTAGCAACTTCTAGGGTAAATGGAGTCCAGCATCAGTATAAATCCCGGCAGTACGGCTTCTCCTGACAGGGAAGTGGGTGCCTCTAGCACCTCTACGGGCTGGCCAGGACGATAAATTTCCACTCGCCGCAGGCTAGGCGCAATCAGCCAACCCAGCCTAGCGCCACTGTCGATGTAGTCCTGCATTTTGGCCTGGATATCCTCTAGGGTATCTGAAGGTGACAGTAGCTCAATCACAAAGTCAGGACAGAGGGGGGGGAATTTTTCCTGTTGCTCTGGAGTGAGGGCATCCCAGCGGTCTTGCCGTACCCAAGCTACATCGGGAGAACGGTCTGCACCATTGGGCAGTTTGAACCCTGTAGAGGAGTCAAAGACGACACCCAAACGAGTTGCCTCGTTCCAGCTATACACCTGGAATATTAGAGAAGCGTTGCGTCGTCCAGTTTCACCACCCGTCGGAGGCATGATAATTAAATCTCCCTGGGCATTGCGTTCAAGTTTCAGGTCTGGATTGTTCTGGCAAAGCTGGTAGAACTGCTCGTCAGTCATGGAAATGGCATCTTTGAGGGCGATCGTGTACCTATTCACAGAACATCTCCTCGCTTTGGTAAGAGTTGTTGCTATTGTGCCACAGGGTTTACGTGCCTAAAGGCGTCTAGCTTAGCCTGGTTTTGCTTCAACTTTGCCAGACTGCACTGCTTCTACTAATAGCCGATGATCCTGCTCCACTTGGTATGCATAAGCGATGGCAAAGTCTGTTACTGCCTGATCAAAGACATCACTTTTGCCCAGGTAGCCGCTGATTAGAGCCGAGTCTCCCGTGCGGGCATGGGCGCGGGCTAGGGCGGAACCACAAATCTCGGCATAATCTTCCAAACTGCGGGCAGACATACCCTTGAGCTTGATGGCAGTTTTCATATCCTTAAGTTGCCGGAAGTAGAAGTCTTGCCCTTGCACATTAGTCGTCCAGCCTAGAAAAATGTCGCTAGCTGCCTGCATCAAGCGCTGTCCACTGACAATACGTTGCCCTTCGTGGGGGTAGGGACTTTTGCCTGCGTAGGGTTCCAGTACAGAAGGGCGGGCTTCTTTGTATTGGAGTAGCAACGGATCATTGTTGTCGTCTAGCAATAGGACAATGCCGCAATGGGTGCCTACACTGCCAACGCCCACAACTTTCAGAGCGACATCCACAAGGCGATAGCGATCAAGCAAGAACTGGCGATCCACCTGAAGTGTGTCCCGATATTGCTCAAACAGGATGCTGATCTGCTCAAAATACTCGGCTTGATTGGATGGATGATACAGCAAGGGAGGATTGTCGATAAAGCGATATTGCCCACCAGTGAGAGTGGTTAGTTGGGATACTGCTTGGTCTAGTGTGTGGTTAAATGCCTTGGCGGCCATTTTTTCCCAGTGTTTGCGCGTGTCTTCATCGGGTGCATGTTCAATCAGCAAATTAGCATCCAGCCGGGCATACCAAACTTCTAGGGTTCGCATTTGGCTATAGCGGGCGATCGCCAACCGATAGGCTCGGGCAGCCGCTAGCGCTGCTTCTGAACTAGCTTGATCTGATAACTGTAACTCTCGACCAGCCAGGATGATGCTAGTGACCAGCCGTTTTACGTCCCATTCCCAGGGAGCCATGAGGGTCTCATCAAAGTCGTTCAGGTCAAAGATGAGGTTACGCTCTGGGGTGGCAAATCCGCCAAAGTTAAGCAGATGGCAATCACCACAGGCTTGAACTTGAATGCCCGTCGTGGGGGTGGTCGCTAAATCTGCCGCCATAATAATGGCACTGCCGCGCAAAAAGGTAAAGGGAGACTGCATCATCCGCCAATGGCGAATGGGAATTAGGTCTGGAATGCGCTGCTGGTTGGATTTTGCGAGTAAATCTAGGGGGTGGGGACGGTCGCTCTTCGGCTGCCAGTCTCGATGGGCCGATCGGGGTATGGTTTGACGCAGTGCTCTCCCAGCAGCTTGGCGATCTTCTGGCGACATTATAGGCTCCTTGGCTCTTTCAACAGTGAACCACATTTCTAGGCAGTTAAGCACTGCTGACCCTATTATCGCCGTTAGCAGCATTAATCTGGGTCAACCCTGACCCACTCATAAAACTCTAAACTCTCTGGGGCGCAGCTATGGCACTGAGCACAAGGTTTACTGACTAGTTTGCGCACACGCCCTTTGCGAATGAGCCGATTTAACATCTCTCGCATAGCATCCGTATCTGTTTGGAACTGACGAGATAGCTCTTCTAGGGAGGCTTGAGGATGATTAGAGAGGTAGGTTTGAATCTGTTGCAGGATCATAGGGAAGAGGGAGGAGGGAAGAGAGGGAGTTGACTAATGCTTGCTTTGCAAGTTTCACTAGCCATCTCAACCTAGGTTCAAGTAGCTACGTTTGTAGTCAGGACTTCAGTTTTCACCATCAGTAATCTGTAGCTGTAGTTGCAGAAATTGGTCTTATCTGCGTACCCCTGTCTTAACTGGGTAATCAATGAGCTAGGGTGTTTGGTGAAGTTAGGCGCTGAAACTGAGGACGGCGACGATCGCTAAACATTTTCAGCCCCACCACGGTTCCAACCATCACTAGAGCCAATCCAACTAGCCAAGTCATAGAACGAACTGGATGCTGGTTAAAAGTCATGAACTGGTAATAGAATACGGCCACCCAGTAGGCCAGCCCAGTCGTCCAACAGGCAACAAAAGCTGTCCATCCTAGGTTGGTTTCGCGGTAGACAGCGGCTGTGGCAGAAACACAGGGAAAATAGAGCAGGACGAAGAGGAGGAAGGCGATCGCCGCTGTGGTACTGCCGAATCGTGTCGCCATCTGGCCAAAAGTCGTGTAGTGGACTTCCTGGGTTTCAGCGGCAGCTTGTGGATTGTCAGCATTGCTCAAAATGCTTAGACCAATTGGGTCTAACACCTGATTCGTTAAGTCTGCCAAATTTGCTGGAATACTGGCGAAGGCTTTCCGGATGCCGCCCCAGAAGTCAAATTCTTCCGAGGCTTCATCGCCAGCGCTGCCAGCCGCTTCCTGGGCTAGGGAAGTATAGAGAGCATCCATGGTACCGACCATCACCTCTTTGGCAAACACCCCCGTCATTAGCCCCACTGTAGCAGGCCAATTTTCCGACCGAACTCCCATGGGGGTGAAAATGGGAGTAATGGTACGGCTAAAGGCACTGAGAATCGAGTCTTGGCTGTCTTGCTTCCCGAAGGAGCCATCCACACCTACGGAGTTGACTAATCCCAGAATCACCACCATGATTACGATCATCCGGCCAGCTCTAGTAATAAACGCCCGCAACCGATCCCAAGCGCGAATGAGAACACCTTTCATGGTGGGAATATGGTACGGAGGTAACTCCATGATAAAAGGAGCTACTTCCCCACGAAATAGTGTTTTCTTCATCAGAAACCCAGTGAACACCGCCGCTAGAATCCCTAGAATATAGAGCAGGAAGACAATATCTTGCCCATTGGTGGGAAAGAATGCAGCAACGAACAAGGCATAGACTGGCAGGCGGGCACCACAGGACATAAAGGGATTCATGATGATAGTTAGGAGACGATCGCGCCGATTCTCCAGTGTCCGGGTAGCCATAATCCCAGGAATATTGCAGCCAAACCCCACCATCATCGGCACAAAGGACTTACCCGGCAGCCCCACAAATCGCATCAGCCTATCCATGACAAAAGCCGCCCGCGCCAGATAGCCAGAGTCTTCTAAGAGGGCAATGAAAATAAACAGCAAGCCAATTTGTGGAATAAAGGTCGAGGTAGTTTGAATTCCGCCGCCTACACCATCGGCCAATAGCCCAATCAGCCATCCTGGAGCTTTAATCCGTTGCAGCAAATGGGCTGTGCCATCGACAACGACGGTGCCCACGCCAATATCGAAGAAATCAATAAATGCTCCCCCTAGATTGATGGCAATGAGGAACATGAGATACATCACCACTAAAAAGATGGGAATTCCCAGCCAGCGGTTGAGCACCACCTGATCAATGCGATCGGACAGGGTTTTTTGCACCAGATGAGTTCGTTCTGTCACACCCTGAATAATGCTCCGAATCCAGGTGTAGCGACTGTCTGCAATCAGTAAATCGGTATCTTCTCCTAGGGTTTGGTGGATGCGATGACGATGCTCAGCAATCTGTCGCAGGGTGTCTTGCCCTAGATCGGGCAGGTGGCGATCGTCATACTGCAACAGGTTCAATGCAAACCAGCGGATAGCTGCGGGATGGGCAACTGCCCGCGTTTGTAGCCCTGGCATTAAATCAGCCAATGCTTCCTCAATCACTGGAGGATAGGCAACATAGGTACTGGGAACAGTAGGCTGGGTTAACGCCTGATGGATGGCCGCTTTTAGCTGCATCACTCCCTTGCCGGTATGGGCACACAGGGGAATCACTGGGCATCCCAATCGCTCGGATAATAACTGGACGTTGATGCGAATTTCCCGCTTTGCTGCCAGATCCATCATGTTAAGTGCGACGATCATTGGTACGCCCATTTCCAGGAGCTGGGTGGTGAGGTAAAGGTTTCGTTCCAGGTTAGAAGCATCCACGATGTTGACAATCACAGTGGCTTCACCGGAAAGCAGGTAGTCCCTCGCCACTAGTTCATCCAGCCCTGTGGTGGTATCTTCTGCATCTACCGAATAAACGCCGGGCAAGTCAACTACAGTTACAGTCTGACCCTGCGAGCGATAGCTGCCTTCTTTGCGCTCGACTGTCACACCAGGCCAGTTGCCCACGCGCTGGTTAGCTCCAGTCAGGGCATTGAATAGCGTAGTTTTGCCACAGTTGGGGTTACCCACCAACCCGATCGTCAGTTGTGTCATGACTCCTCTCCCGTAACTGGTGTCACAATTAGAGCATCGGCTTCATCTTTGCGTAAACTCAAGTGAAAGTGACGGACTTCAATTTCAGTGGGGTCACCTAGGGGTGCATGGCGGGTTACGCGCAACTCAGTATCTGGTGTTAACCCCATGGCCAGCAGTTTGCGCTTATAGTCCCGTGCAGTTGGTTCATAGCCCACTACTCGTAGCCTAGAACCGATCGCCGCATCCCGAAGCTTGACCATAGGCACCTGAGGGGTTGGTTGCATGGTTGCTATCCTTGTTGTAGAAGGGGAAACCGAAGGGTTGGAAGATTCGTTCAGCGACGCTTTTACATGCATCACTTGAATTTGGTGTGCCATCTCTGCACCCAAGCCCAACCGTTGATCCTGGAGAGCAACCACAACTGAACCTGTTGCAGTGCAACTAATGACCTCTAGAACTACGTTGGGCATGAATCCCATCCCCATGAGACGATTGTTTGCCTCTCCACAATTGAGGGCAACTATCTGGACGCGATCGCCTACCTGCGCCTCAGACAGAGAAAAAACAGTTGCGTCTGGAGAATTTGCTAGACCCTCAACAGCCACTCCTACCCCGCTGGATGGGTTTGTGACCGCCTCACTGACATACACAAACCCCTGCCAACTAGAGGATTGCGAATCAACTGCTGGATGGTTAATCTGAGAATCTTTACCTAACATAGAAATGTTCTCATAAGCGACAATAAATCTACTAAAAAATAATTGCATTAACCGAATTCAAAACTCAGCGCTTCTGACACCTTCTAGTTTTTTGTAGAAGCTAGTTGTTGTGACATCTAGATTCTTCCTAACGGCCAAAATACTAGCTGCCTGCTCAAATACACAATATAAGTATAGATGATTACTACATTACAATCGTCTTTACTCTTGCAAGAGTAAATGATAATCTAATGCAATTTATTCCTAATAATTCCACTGAAGTTGGAATGTCGCCTCAATTTTCACGAACCCTTAAGAAATTGGGCTATGACTGTAGTACTTGTCCCATAAATCTAGGCTTGAGAGTCGGATGCCTGAGCGCCAAACTACCAATCTCCGTTTTGGCAAGTACTCGTCGCAAAGCATCACTTCAATGTCACAGCACCATAATTCTTGGGAATTTAGATCTTGGGAATTTAGATGACCTAGTTGTATTACTGCCCTAGCGTTTGCTTAAGCGGGGATTGTATTATAGGTTTGCACTTGCTCTGCTGAGCACTACTGTTCAAGTATTCAAGACGTTAGTGGGTTACTACGTTGTTTCTAGTGGGCTAGTCTCTCTCTGAGATTGCCTTCTAACCGTTGAGGATTTACCAGCATGACCTCGATCGAGTTTGTCCTTCGCCTAGCCGTGGCATTTCTGCTGGGTTCAGCCCTAGGGTTAGAGCGTCAGTGGCGGCAGCGCATGGCTGGATTGCGAACTAATACTTTGGTGGCAACGGGTGCAGCCTTGTTTGTGATGCTTTCTGTGCTTACGCCTGGTGATTCTAGTCCAACCCGGATCGCTGCTCAGGTAGTGTCGGGTATTGGCTTTTTGGGTGGCGGTGTGATTTTGCGAGAGGGGTTGACGGTGCGTGGGCTGAATACAGCAGCAACTTTGTGGTGTGCGGCTGCGATCGGCTCGCTGGCTGGTGCAGGGCTACTGTTCCATGCAGGAGTTGGTACGGTTGCGGTGCTGGCTGCTAACTTGCTGTTGCGTCCGTTAGGCTATCGCATTAATCAACAACCTCTTAAGGGTACTGAACTGGAGTTGTGTTACCGCTGTGATGTGGTCTGTCGCACTCAAGATGAGTCGCATATCCGAGCGTTGTTGCTGCAAGCGGTGGTAGGTGGAAATCTGCGGCTACGATCGCTCTATAGCGAAGATTTAGAAGATACACCCGATCGGGTCAGCGTAGAAGCAGAACTTGTAACCCAAGAACGCAATGATGCATTTTTAGAGCAAATGGTCAGTCGTCTGAGTCTAGAGCCAGGGGTGATTGCAATCCGGTGGCGCATTATTGAACAGGAATTTGGTTAAACCCCATCAATTTGGCAAGCTTTCACTTCCTAGTCAGCAATGCCAAAATGCTTCTAGATCATGACATCGGCGAGTGTTATTGACGTAGTTTATTCAATCTTTGGCTTACTTAGCCTCCCTTCCCTATCAAGAACTCAGATGATTTAGTCGTCAGAATTTTTTTACCAAAATCATTGTTCGTGATTAGCTCGTCACTGATGATCTGCAAGTTTAATCATTGGAGTGAATGATTAGTTTCAGTTATATAAAATTGGGGTTTACGGATAATTGCTATCAATTTAATGATTCGTTACTTAAAAATTGTCCTAGAAAAAGAAGATTTTTATAGACAGGAAAAAACTGCTGAATTATAATCACGGTCAACCATCCACGGATTTCAAGATTGATTTTATGAACAAAAGTGAACTAGTTGATGCTATCGCAGCGAAAACCACTGTAACCAAAAAGAATGCAGATGCAGTGCTCACAGCGGTTTTGGACACGATCGTTGAGGCTGTGTCTGGCGGCGATCGGGTCACGCTTGTAGGGTTTGGCACCTTTGAAGCCAGAGATCGGCAAGCTCGCGAAGGACGCAATCCCCAAACTGGCGATAAGATGACGATTCCTGCGACACGGGTTCCTGCTTTTTCGGCGGGTAAGCTGTTTAAGGAAAAAGTTGCTCCTGACCAAGAGGCGGCACCAGCTACTAAAAGCAAAGGCAAGAAAAAGTAACGATCGACAAGCACCTGTCAACTACTAACCAGTGGGAATAATCTCTAGGGATGTGCGATCGCATGTCCCTTTTTAGTTAGGATTTAGGGGTTTAGGTGATGGGTTGCATTCCCTATGAAACGACTTCTAATTGCGGCTAGTGGCACGGGTGGTCATGTGTTTCCGGCTTTGGCGGTGGCTGAGCAACTGGCTGGCTGGCAAATCGAGTGGTTGGGCGTGTCTGATCGTTTAGAAACGCGGCTGGTGCCTGATTGCTATCCTCTCCATGTCATTCAAGTTGAGGGCTTCCAGAAGAAATCTATCCTGCATAGGTTGCGGGTTGTCTTCAAGTTACTAGCTGCTATTGGTCAGGTCAGGCGCTTGCTACGGCAGGGCAAGTTTTCAGGTGTATTCACCACCGGAGGCTACATTGCTGCCCCGGCAATTCTAGCGGCTTGGTCTCTGGGGCTACCGACGATCTTGCACGAGTCCAATGCCTTGCCTGGAAAGGTAACTCGCTGGTTGAGTCCCTTTTGTACGACTGTAGCGGTGGGTTTTGCGGCTGCCACTGCTTACCTGCCCCGGGCGAAAACTATTTGTCTAGGCACACCAGTGCGATCGCAGTTTTTGACCTCTGTGCAGGAGTCATCGCTAGCAGAGTTAGCAATTCCTGAAAATGTGCCCTTAATTGTAGTGGTGGGGGGTAGTCAGGGTGCAGTAGCAGTCAATCGGCTAGTACGGCAGGCGGCTCCAGTATGGCTAGAGGCTGGTGCATGGATTGTGCACCTAACGGGGGAGACTGATCGCGATGCAGGTAGCTTTACCCATGACCACTACATAGCGCTGCCCTTCTATGATCACATGGCTGGCTTACTGAAGCGGGCAACCCTAGCCATTAGTCGTGCTGGAGCGGGCACCCTGACCGAACTGGCTATCACCCATACCCCTTCTATTCTTATTCCCTATCCTTTCGCTGCCGACGATCACCAGACCTATAATGCCCGGGTATTTGTGTCAGCGGGGGCAGCCCAAAGCTTTTCTCAAGCCGAGCTAACTCCAGAGCTACTGGCATCAAAGGTTCTACATCTTCTTCAGTCGCCAGAGCAGTTAGCCCAGTTGGCAGCCAATGCAGCAACCCTGGCTGTGCCAGATAGTGCCGTTCGACTAGCAGAATTGGTAGAGCAAGTGATTAGTTAAGTATCATTGCGGTACAAAGGGGTCGTGAAGTTGTAAAAGAGCGCACGATCGCGGCTAGCAGCTCACTCAATCAGCTCGTTGACGGGGAAGCGGTTGAGCAGGCAAGCAGCACGATCGGCATTGTCTCGCAGAGTGTCAGACAGGTAGGGCACGTAGGGAATCTGGGAGAGCAAGTCTAGGGTGCGGCGCAACATGCGGACGACATCACCTTCGTCTAGGTTAGTGTTGACACACAGCTCACTCCACTCGGCACCTAAGGCCCACTGCTCGACGATGCCCACTAGACGGGTTTCTAACCAGACAGGCAGAGAAACTTGGTACTGCCGTTGCAGTTTGATCAGTTGGCGGCGAGGTTGCCAACTCCAAAGATTTTCTAACACGTCTTCCACCGCAGGAGAGGGGTTATAGTCTGTCCAACTATCGGGGCGAACTGATTCGGTCACCAAGGCGGCACACACAGCAGCAAGCTGCTGCGGCTCTAAATCATCTAGGTGATGGGAGGTAATGGCTAGTCCTAGCCATAGTTCATTTTCGCCCCGGATGGCAGCGATTGTCTGCCCCAGTTCTGTGGGCTTTAAGAGAGCGTTGTCGGGCAAGCCATCAGCATCTGGGCTAATGCCATTAGCGGCTGGGGAGTCTGTAGGCGCGATCGTCTCTGACTGAATCCACTCTAGGCAATCGAACACTTGCAAAATTTCGGTCAGGGCAATGAACTCTTGCCAATGGCGATGGGAGGCACTGGCCAGCTTGGCACGCCGATCAGCCAGTTCATCTTCCAAATCTTGCAGGCGGCGCTGGCGTTTGAGTAAAGCGGCTACATCTCCCCACTGGCGGGCAGGATGAGTTTTCAGTTGTTCTTCACAGGCAGCGACCCGTTGCAATTGGGCATAGACTTCAGGGGCAGTGTTTGCTAGCGGAGGTGGCGTGGGAATGCGACAAGCGATCGTGTGGGTTTGATCATCGCCGCTATGCCGATGTCCTGGTTTGAACTCTAGCTCCAAGGGCGGATTAAGATGATCTACTTCTGCTAAGCGGGGAAATTCTCCATGCAAGCCCACCACATCGCTAACGGTGACAACATACCAACGGTTGTCTTGCCCCAAGCACACGAGGTACGGAAACTGTCCAGAGCCACTCACCTTAGTCACTAATACGGCTGGTAATGGCTCAGACACTGGCATATGCTTACCCTTAAGGCTGAGTACCGTCCCCGCCAAGGCAAAGGGCAATGCTCTAGCAATGTCGCTGGCATGGAGTTCTCCAGCCTGTTGCTGTAAGGTTTTTAGCAGCCGCTTTTCTTCCTTCAGCCGCTCTTGCAGCTTTTCGTAGTTGGTCAGCAGTTTGGTGTCAACGTTGGCCAGGGCTTGGCGAGACTGGTTGACTAAAGCTTCTAGGTTAGCGATCGCCTGTCGTTGAGGTTGTAGATGCAAGGTAGCCAAGTATTGACCAAAACTGCGCTCTACCAGTTCCTTGGCCTCTGGCAGGGTATGGGTCTGTAACAAGTTCAGTACCATCCCGTAGCTAGGAGTAA
Organism: Cyanobacteriota bacterium; assembly: GCA_025054735.1. Taxonomy (NCBI): domain Bacteria; kingdom Bacillati; phylum Cyanobacteriota; species Cyanobacteriota bacterium. The sequence continues at coordinate 10,475 of JANWZG010000060.1, forward strand.
ACTGACTCACCAGTGGATCGGCTTTGGAAGTGGCGAGATAGGCAGCTTCCTTAGCTCCCTCAAAGGCAGTTTGCAGTGTAACTACATGCCCTAGCTTATCCATACCGCGCCGTCCAGCTCGCCCCGCCATCTGCAAAAATTCTGAGGCATGGAGCAACCGATGCCCCGTATCTGTCCGTTTAGACAGGGTAGAAATTACTGTGGTACGGGCAGGCATGTTAATGCCAGCGGCAAGGGTTTCTGTAGCAAAGACTACCTTGATCAGCCCTTGCTGAAATAACTCTTCTACTAAGCCTTTCCAGGCAGGTAAGATGCCAGCATGGTGAGCTGCCACACCCCGATACAGGGCCTCTACTTGCCCAAACCGAGCTGCTTCCGGATAGCGCTGACGGAAATCATCGACCTGCTGCCGGAGGCGCGTAGCTTCCTCCCCTTGTACAAGGGAGAGGTCGCCTACCTCAGCAACGGACTGGTCACAGCCCTTGCGACTGAAGATGAAATAAATAGCAGGCAGCATGTCTCGCTGTTGGAGTTGGCTGAGCACAAAGGGCAGGGTGGGAATGTCTTCCGATCGCCCCCGGTGTTGCCGATCGCTGCGCCCCTTGGTTTTCTTAGGTTTGAGGCGAGGATTCATCGCTTTGTGATCCTCTGTTAGCAGGGGAAACAGTCCTTTGGAATTGGCAAAATAAAATTCCAGCGGCACTGGACGAAAATCTGAATAAATCAGTTCTGTGGGGCCATGTACCTGACAGAGCCAGTCTGTTAACTGGTCACTGTTGGCAACGGTTGCTGACAGCGCCACCAGTTGCACCTGGGACGGACAATAGATGATAGATTCTTCCCAAACCGTACCCCGCTGGCGATCGTTCATGTAGTGACATTCATCCAGCACGACTGCCTCCAAGTTTGCTAGGGAGGTGCCGACTTGACCAATGGGAGTTCCGTACAACATGTTACGAAAAATCTCCGTAGTCATGACCAGCACTGGTGCATCCCGATTCACGGTCAAGTCTCCCGTCAGCAGCCCTACCTGATCGTGTCCAAACTGCTCCCGAAAGTCCCGCAGCTTTTGGTTAGATAACGCCTTTAGTGGAGTAGTGTAAAAAACACGTTTACCCCGTTTTAGCGCTCGGTGAATAGCGTATTCCCCAATTAAGGTCTTGCCAGAGCCAGTGGGAGCACAGACAACTACAGATTTGCCTGCATTTAGGGCAGCGATCGCTGCTAGCTGAAAATCATCCAAGCTGAAGGGGTAAAGCTTGGCTGGGTCTAGCTCTGGAGCTAGATCTGAATTCAGGGATGACTTAGCCGGAGAAGCACTCACAATTTATACACAATCCATAATGTCACTCCAGGGGGATGTGACGTGACCCTTACAGACTAGCCATGGTTCGGCACCACGGAGTCTTTGAGGGGTTGCTAAGACTATAACCAGGACATTGAGCATTCAGCCGTTGGCGATCGTCCAGTGCCCATGGCTAGACCTTCACATCTTACCCTCATAGTCTCGATTGTATATGCAGTCTAGAGAAAAACCCGATTTATCCCCACTCTAGCCGTTGAGAAGTTTAAAGATTTGATGAAGCTTAGCCAGTAGGTCTGGACAAGTCAGAGAGTAATGAATTAGTAGTCATGTGTGTTCTCGTTGTGTTCGTAATAGCTAGCGTCTGTGCACTAGTTGGGGCTGATTCAGACTAACGGAGTTTTCAGTAGTGCTAGAGTTGAAGTCGCAACTACGATCGATACAGACAGTTTAGATTCGGTGGGCTAGGTAGTAACTATCTGGCCCTCTTGAAACGTCGAGATTGCAATCGAATTGAGAATTATTCCCTTGGGTCACTGGCAGTAACGTAGCCTTAACGTCATCAATAAGACGTAAACGGTCGCCTCCTGTCAATTCTCAAAAACCAGCTACATGACCCATTAGTTTGTAGTGAAGACTCAAGTCCTTGCTAGGGCTTATCCATGCCGCAGTATGGGGAGGGAGTTTATCAAACGGCGGCTAGCCTTAATAAACAAGTAGAGACCCTTGCCCTAAATCCCTCATTACTAAAATTACTAAAGCTTTGACCAAAGGGAGAAAAGACTGAATCTAGTTCCCCTTATCCCTTTTTAGGAGCAGAAGGGGATGGGGGA